>JBLNCO010000411.1:0-2883 GCA_050260715.1 Hyphomicrobiales bacterium
GGGGCGACTTCCCGAGCGGTGGCGCGAGGTCCCAGCGCTCTTCCATCAGGCAGCGGAGGATCGCTTCTTTCGAAGGGAAGTAGTAGTAGAGGGAACCGTCCCGCAGCCCGCAGCGCTGGCCGATCATCCGGATGGTCGTGTGGTCGAAACCCTCCGACGCGAACAGCTCGAGCGCCGCGTCGAGGATGCGATTGCGCGTCTGCGCCTTCCCCTGCTGGCGAGCGCCGTGCTTCATCACCGGCATGACGTGTAGCCCCCGCCGCTCGCGTCCTCGTACCCTGCCAATTCTCCACTCGCGTTCCGGGCTACGCCACCGAAGTCTGTGCCCGTGCCGCGGCGCCCGCGGGCAGGATGACCATCACCATGCGCTCGAGCCGGCTCCGAAACTCGGGAGCGCGCATCATCGGTTCTGCCTCGGGCCCGAGTACCAGCATCCGGTCGATGAGCACACCGGCCATCAGCGACGCGATCGCGTCCGCGGTCACCTCGGTTGCCGGTCCGCAGTACCTGCGAAGCGCCGGCGCGACCATGCTGAGGTAGTGCTCGCGGCTCTCGGTGCTCAGCGAGACAACGGCCTCGTCGCCGCCCGAAAAGGATTGTTCGATAAGCACCCGCGCCAGGTCCCAGTGCGGCGCCCATTCGTAGAACACGTCGACCAGCCGCCGCGCCATCTCTTCCGGGTCCCACGGCCCGTCGACCGGCTCGATCGGCTTGATCACCGGCGTCACGAGCACCGCATCGAACAGGCTCCGCTTCGACTTGAAGTGGTAGAGGATCGCAGCGTCGGTCAGGCCGCAGCGCTCTGCGATCTGCTTGACCGTGGTGCGCTCATAACCCTGCCGGGCGAAGAGTTCTCTCGCAGTGCGAACGATCTTCGAAACCGAATCCGTCTCGCTTCCGACGCCGCCCAAGCCCGCTGATCCCCGGTCAGCCATCGCCCCCGGAGTATACGGTACTGCCGCGCATTACGCAGTAACCAAAGGGCTACTTAGCCAGCCGCCGCCGCGCTGCCTTCGCCCGGTGTGCTCTCGCTCTTCGATTCCGAACCGCTTTCCGACCTGGAACCATTCTCGCTCGGTGCGTCGCTGATTGCGCTCTGCGACTTCCGGCTGTCCGTCACGTACCAGCCCGATCCCTTGAACACCACCCGCGGCGCGTGGAGCACCCGCTTGGCCACGCCCTTGCCGCATTCTTCGCAGGTATGCGTCGTCTCAGCTGAAAAACTCTGTACGAGGTCGTACACCGCGTGGCACGACTGACACTCGTACTCGTATGTAGGCATGTGTCACCTCGAACGTTCCGCCCCGGCTATCCATCCGCCATCGTGCGCGCCTTAGCACTCGACTGTCAAGAGTGCTAAGGTCAAGCCCCGCCCTCGCCGTCTGCCCCGCTTTCCCCTACCTTCCTCTCGTGCACGAACTCATCCCGGCTGTCCGTATTCGACGCCGCGTCGAAGAGCTCGGCGAAGAGATAGCCCGGGACTACGCCCGCAGCGACGACCTTGTGCTCGTCGGACTGTTGCGCGGCTCTGTCTGTTTCCTCGCCGACCTCATGCGCGCCATCGACCGCCCCCTTCGCATCGAATGCCTCGACCTCCGCAGCTACAACGGCTACCGCGCTGGCGAAGTCATCGTCTATTCCAGCGAGCTCACCGGCCTCGAAGGAGCCGACGTCATCATCGTCGACGACGTGCTCGACCGCGGCCGCACAATCCAGGCCGCCATCGATATGGCGCGTTCGCTCGGGCCCGCCTCGGTCGAAGCCTGCACGCTGCTCCGCAAGGACGTGGCCCGCTCGCCCGAGGTCTCCGTTCGCTACGTCGGCTTCGATATCGGCCCCGATTTCGTCGTCGGCTACGGCCTCGACTACAGCCAGCGCTTCCGGAACCTGCCCTTCGTCGGCATTCCCTCGGCGAGCGACCTCTCCGGCTGGACGGCGCCGCCCGGCAGCCCATAATCGCCCTACCACAGGCGGAGGAGCGCCATGCGCGTTGGTATCTCTCTCACCAGCTTCCACCAGACAGACCCGCGCACCGGCGCCCGCTGGATGATCGAACGGGCCGCAGCAGCCCGCGAGGCGGACCTCGATTCGCTCTTTGTCGGCGACCACCACGCCATGCCCGCGCCCTACTACCAGAATGTGCCCATGCTTGCCCGGATGCTGGCCGAATGGGGCGACCGGCCGGCTGGCTGCCTGTTCCTGTTGCCCCTCTGGCACCCCGTCCTCCTCGCCGAACAGGTCGGAACGCTGGCGTCGATCGCCTCCGGGCGGTTCATCCTTCAGTGCGCGATCGGCGATGGGCGCCAGCAGTTCGCCGCCATGGGCGTCGGCCTCCGCCAGCGCCCCTCGCGCTTCGAAGAGAGCCTCGACATCATCCGGCGCCTGCTCGCGGGCGAAACCGTCTCCTCGTCCGGCCGCTGGATCTTCGAGCAGGCCCGGATCGCGCCGGTATCGCCCGAGCCAGTCGAGTTCTGGGTGGGCGCGAGCGCCGAAGTCGCGATCGAGCGCGCGGCGCGCCTCGGCGACGGCTGGCTCGCGGCCCCCGGCCTCACGCTCGAAGCCGCCGCCATTCAGCTCGAAACCTACCGCCGCGCCTGTGCTGCGATCGGCCGCCAGCCCGGCGCTCTCGCCATTCGCCGCGACATCTATGTCGGCGAATCCGCCGCCGAAGCCCGCTCCGTCGCCGAGCCCATCCTCAAGGCCGGCTACCGCGGCTTCGACCCCGGCGCCACCATCTTCGGCTCCATCGACGAAGTCGCCGCCCAGTTCCAGCGCTACCGCGACATGGGCTACACCGACATCATTGTCCGCCACCTCACCGACGACCAGGACAAGGTCCTCGGCTCCATCCGCCGCCTGCGGGACGTTAAGGAGGCTGTTGGC
>JBLNCO010000412.1:0-7663 GCA_050260715.1 Hyphomicrobiales bacterium
GTGAAGGTGAGCTCGTACTGGAGGGTGAAGCCGACGACATCGAAGTCGCGGAGGGGACGGCGGTTCTCGAGGCTCCATAGGAGGGCGCGCTCGCGGCGAATCTCGGCCTCCATGTCCTCCCAGGGGGCGAAGGTGCGTTCGCAGAGCACGTCATCGACCTGGTTCAGGAGGTCGTAGAGGATCCCGAGGCCCATGTTCGACATGCCGATGTCGTAGGCGTCGGGGTACACCAGTGCGAAGCGGACGCGAGCGGCGTCCCAGTCCTTGGTGATGCTGTTCCACTCGCCGCCGGTGTAGCGGGCAGGCTTCGAAACGCGGGTCAGCAACTGGTCAACGGTAGCGCTCATGGAGCCCTCCTTTGGCGGGTAGCCGTTGGTCGGGTGGGGATCCATGGTAGCGGAGTGGTCAGGGAGCGCCAGCCGCGGGGCCCGGCGGAGGGGATGCGGCCGACTGCGAGCGAACCTCCGGGCGTGGGCGCTGGTTCGAGGCCGGGATGTAGCCGATGCAGTTCCCGCGTGCGAAACGAAACACCCATCGGGGCCGTGCGCGAAGCTGAACGGCTTACCGAGGTCTACCGGGCGGGCGTCACCGGCGGTGAGGTCGACCGGCGGAGCCGGGACCCGGGGCCGTTCAGTTGTCCGAACGGCGCCGAGGGCGATCAGGGAGCTGGAGGGGGCATCAACGCGGGCACGCTGATCGCGCGGCGGTCGGCGACGCCGGCTTTACGGCTGGCTGTCGTGTTCGACGGGACCGGCGAGCAGATCGCCTATATGAGGGAAGAGCGGGAGCAGCACGTCGAGGCCTTCGGCGACGGCTTTCGGGCTGCCGGGCAGGTTGACGATGAGCGTGTTGCGGCGGAGCACGGCCACTCCGCGTGAGAGCGCGGCATAGGGCGTCTTCTTCAGCCCTTCGAGCGCGAGGGCGGTAGGGAGCTGTGGGACCATGCGCTCGGCGACGTCGAGGGTGGCCTCGGGGGTGACGTCGCGAGCGGTGAGGCCGGTGCCGCCGGTCGTGAGGACGACGTCGGCGAGGCCCTGGTCGGCCCATTCGCGGAGTTGGGCGGCGATGGCGGCGCGGTCGTCGGGGAGGACGGCGCTGGCGACAACCTGGTGACCGGCGGCTTCGCAGCGCGAGCGGGCGAGCGCGCCGCTCGTGTCGTCGCGCTGACCGGCAGCGCCCTTATCGGAGGCAGTGAGAATCGCCACGCGGACCATTCGAGTCATGGTACTTCCCTACGTGAGAACCCCAGAACCGAATTTGTAACGTCCGTCCCTGGGTAAAAGTGGTTGACAGGGCAGGAGTGGTGTACCTACCCTTCCGTGGGGAAGAAATGGGGAGATGTGGGAGAGATTCCTGCACAAACCCGTCCCCGGGGGACCCCGGGGATCTTCGACCCACGAGGAGACGGTCGCGCGATGGAGTTCAGTGGCTACTGGGAATACTCCGTCGACGATCGGAACCGCGTACCCATTCCGCCCTTCTATCGGGAGGCCTTCGGGATGAAAGCGTTGCTGGTGCCAGGGCCCGACCGCGTTATCGAGGTCTACACCGAGGAAGGCTGGGAAGAACGCGCGGCGCCGCTGAAGCGGCTGCCGGTGATGAACCGCGATGCGCGGAGGAAGGTGCGCGCGTTTTACGCGAACACGAGCCCCGTGCAGCCCGATGGGCAGGGACGGCTGACGCTCCCCGCGCGCTTCATGAAGTACGCGGGGATTGGGGACGACCGGAAGGTGGTCATCGCCGGGCGGCGGACCTGCCTCGAGATCTGGAACAAGGCGGCGTGGGACGCCGAACAGGGTGAGCTCGACGAAGAAGGCTTCGGGATTCTCGATGACCTCGACCCCGAGCTGTTCGAAACACCGGAGATGCGGGGAGAGGCCGGGTAGCATGGCTGTTATGACCACTTCGCGGCCAGTCCACGTTCCGGTGCTGCTGAACGAGGCACTGCACTACCTCCGCGTCCGCGCCGGGGGGAAGTATATCGATTGCACGACCGGCCTGGCCGGGCACAGCGAGGCGATCGCCCAGGAGATGGGCGACGAGGGGCGGTTGCTGTGCATCGACCAGGACCGCGAAGCGCTGGAGTTCGCGCGCACAAGGCTGGCACCGTTTGGGAGGCGGGTCAGCTTTGTGCACGGGAACTTCCGCGACCTCGCGGAACTGGCGGCGGAACACGGGTTCGAACAGGCCGACGGGATCCTGATGGACCTCGGCATCTCTTCGATGCAGGTCGACCGCGCGGAGCGGGGCTTTGCCTTCGGGCAGGAAGGCCCGCTGGACATGCGCATGAACCCGGACGATGGCGGAATGACCGCCGCCGAGATTGTGAACACGTGGGACGAGCGGGACCTGGCGGACCTCTTCTTCACCTATGGGGAAGAGCGCCAGTCGCGGCGGATAGCGCGGGCGATTGTGCGCGCGCGGCCGCTGCAGACCACGTGGGAACTTGCTAGAGCCGTCGAGCAGGCTGTGGGGGGCGTGAGAGGCCGAACCCAAATTCACCCCGCCACCAAGGTCTTTCTTGCGCTCCGGATCCGCGTCAATGGTGAACTCGACAGCCTTGACGCGGCTCTTCCGCAAGCCCGCAGCCTGCTCGGCTCTGGAACCGGGAACGCGGATGGCGGCCGGCTCGTCGTCATCGCGTTCCATTCGCTGGAAGACCGCATCGTGAAGCAGTTCATCCGGCGGGAGGCGAGCGACTGCCTCTGCCCGCCGGGCCTGCCCGAGTGCCGCTGCGGCCACTTTGCGACGCTTCGCGACCTCACCCGCCGGGCGGTTCGCCCGAGTGAGGCGGAGGTCGCCCGGAATCCGCGAGCACGGAGCGCCGTGCTGCGCGCTGCCGAGCGTATCGCCTGACCGCATGAACACGATTCGAAGGCCGGCGCTGGCCGCGCCGTATCTCCTGCGAAGGTGGGAATCCAGCGAGGGAGGCTGCGATGGCTGCTATTAATCATCCGTTTCCACAGTCACGCCGCCTGCCGTTGCCGTTGGGCCGGCCGGCGCTCAACTGGTGGGTGCTAGCGGCGATCCTGATCTTCGGGGTGGGCGCGATGCTGCCGGTGCTCCAGGCGAGCACGGCCACAACGCGCGGGTTCGAAGTCCAGCAGCTGCAGGCGCAGCAGGATCAGTTGAACGGCGACATCCGGCAGCTCGAAGCCGAAGTCGCGAACCTGACGTCGCTGCCGCGCATCGAGCGGCGGGCGAACGAGCTGGGCCTGGTCCCGGCCGAGGACCCGATCTACATCACGGTCGATGAGCCGGGCCCCGGGCCGGCGAAGGTTCCTTCCGAGTATCTCCCCGGGCCGATCCCTCAGCCGGAAGAGCCCGCTCCCTGGTGGCAATCACTCTTTTCGTGGCTGCCGTTGGGGAACTAACCAGGTAGCCCTTCCGGGATCGGAGGGGCTGGAGGCGCGTTCGGATGCCGCAGCAGCGAGCCAATGGGACTCGTCGGGTGTGGGTGCCCGCCGGCGTGTTCGGACTGTTCGCGCTTGTGGTACTCGGCCGCCTGGTGCAGTTGCAGATCCTCGAACATGACCACTACGCGGCCGAGGCGCGCGAGGAACTCGCCGCCTCTTCCACTATCTATGCGACGCGCGGGTCCATCCTCGACCGGAACGGGAACGTGCTCGCCTCAAGCGTCGACACGTGGGACATTTATGTAAATCCCCGCGCCTGGAAGGACGAGGAGAAGGCGAAGAGCGCCTCGGAAGCACTGGGCGAGGCGCTGGGGATGGACCCGGCCGCCCTGCGGACGACGGTGGCAGAGGGTTCGGGGGATGTCATCGTGGCACGGGATGTGGAGTATGAGATCGGGAACGACATCCTGCGGAAGTCGCTGCCCGGCGTGACCCTGCGTTCGAACACGGCACGGGTAAACCCGGAGGGCGACACGGCCGCATCGATCGTCGGGTTCATCGGCCAGGACAACACCGGGCTCGCGGGCATTGAGGACGCCTACAACGACGTGCTGCAGGGCACGCCCGGCCGCGCGGTGTACGAACGCGACACCACGGGCGAGCCGATCCCCTTCGCGCAGTACCTGACGCGCGAACCGGTGCCGGGGAAGGATGTCGAACTGACGATCGACCGGTGGATCCAGCAGCGGGCTGAAGAGCTGCTCGCGGACGCGGTGGAGGAGCACCAGGCGAAGGGCGGCACCATCCTGGTGATGGACCCGAGCACGGGCGAGATCCTCGCGAACGCCACGTGGCCGAGCCTGAAGTACAGCACGCTCGGCGAGGTGGACCTGGGAAGCGAAGAAGGGCTCGCGCTCCTCAAGAACACCACTGTCACCGACCTCTACGAGCCGGGCAGTGTCATGAAGGTGATCACGGCGGCGGCGGCGATTGATGCCGGTGCGGTCACGCCCGACACAACCTACGTCGACCACGGCTCGGTGGACGTCTATGGGGTGACGCTCAACAACTGGGAGTACCAGACCTACGGTCTCCAGACGATGACGGGCGTGCTAGTCGACAGCATCAACACGGGCGCGGTGTTCATGCAGCAGCAACTGGAGGCGAAGTCGCCCGGCGCGTTCCAGCGCTACCTCGACGCGTTCGGGTTCGGCAAGCCGACCGGCGTGGACCTGATGGGCGAGGCGGCGGGCATTATCCGCAAGCCCGACGACCCGAACTACTCGCCGGTGGACCTGGCGACGCAGTCGTTCGGCCAGTCGATCAGTGTGACGCCCCTGCAGATGCTTTCGGCAATCGCAGCCGCGATTAACGGCGGGAACCTGATGCGCCCGCACTTCGTGAAGGCGATCATCTCGGAGGACGGCACGCGCCAGGCGATCGAACCCGAGGTGGTTTCGCACCCAATTTCGCCGGAGACGAGCTCCAAGATCCGCCAGATGATGGACGCGGTGGTCAACGAGCGGCCGCACAAGGGGCAGCCGGAGGACTACCGCGCGGGCGGGAAGTCCGGTACCGCCAACGTGCCCGTGCCGAACGGCTACGACCAGACGCAGATCGCCTCGTTCGTGGGCTTCGCACCGGTCGACAACCCCCGCGTGCTCGTGATGGTGAAGCTGGACGAGAACCAGGACCTCGAGACGGGGGCGATTGCGGCCGCGCCGGTGGTCGCGCAGATGCTCGACGACACGCTGCACTACCTGAACGTTCCGCCGGATGTCTCCGACCTGGTGCGGAAACCATGAGCGGCCAGCTGACCACGGGATGGGTCGCACGAGCCATGCGCGAGCATGGCTACACCGTCTTCGAAGGGCCGGATGTGCCCATCACGGGCGGCGCCGCCGATTCGCGGCGAGTGGAGCGCGGCAACCTGTTCACGGCGTTCCCCGGCGAAAACACCGACGGGAACCTGTACGTGGCCGACGCGCTCCGGGCCGGGGCGGTGGCCGCCATCTGCGAACGGGCGCCGGAGGGCGAGTGGCCACAGGCGACCATCGTCGTCGCGCCCGATGCGACGCGCGCGGTGGGCCAGCTGGCCCACGCGTGGCGGCGGCACTGCAACCCGCGCGTGGTCGGTATCACCGGGACGGTTGGCAAGACGACCACCAAGGAGCTCGTCGCGGCGGCGCTCGGGGCGCGGTTCGTGACCCACAAGAGCGAGGGGAACCTCAACTCGCGCGAAGGGCTGCCGCTGGCGCTGATGACGCTCCGGCCGGAGCACGAGGTCTCGGTGCTCGAGATGGGCATGGATAGCCGCGGCGAGATGGCGAGGCTCTGTGCGATCGCCGAACCCGAAGTGGGCATCGTCCTGAACATCGGGCTGACGCACGTCGAGAAGCTGGGCAGCCAGGAGGCTATCGCCGAGGAGAAGCTGACCCTCCCGCGTTCGCTGCCACCCGAAGGGACGGCTGTAGTGAACGTGGACGACCCGCGCATCGCGGGAGTGGGAGAGCTGCGCTGCCGGGTGATCGGCTTCGGCGAGAGCGCGGGCGCAGACCTGCGTCGCGGCGCCATCATCGACCGTGGGCTGCAGGGAACGACGTTCGATGTGACGTTCGAAGGCAGGCGCGCGGAAGTCCACTCGCCGATCCCCGGCGCGCACGTGGTGCCGGCGGCACTTTCGGCGATTGGCGCAGGCCTCGCGCTGGGGATGTCGCTCGATGAGGCGGCGATGGCAGTGAGCAGCGCGCAGGCGGAAGGCCGCATGCGCGAGGTCCCCGGTGCCAACGGCTCGACCATCCTCGACGACCGGTACAACGCGAGCCCGGCCTCGGTGGCCGGCGCACTGCGGCTGCTCGCGGGCCTGCCGGGGCGGCACATCGCCCTGCTCGGGAAGATGGCCGAGCTCGGCGAGCACGCCGAGGCCGAGCACCGGCGCATCGGCACACTGGCGGCGGAAACGTGCGACCTGCTCGTGTCGTTCGGGGAGCTCGGGTCGATCCTGGTCGCTGCTGCGCAGGCGGCGGGCCGCGGCGAAGCGCGCTGGTTCCCCACGAAGGAGGAAGCGGCGGCGGAGGTCGCGCGCGGGCTCCGCGCGGGCGACGTGGTGCTCGTGAAGGGCTCCCGTAGCGAAGCGCTGGAGACGGTCATCCCGGTGCTGGAGGGCGCGCGATGAGGCATGCGCTCTACTCCGGGGCGATCACGTTCGTGCTGGCGACGGCGCTCGGCTACCCGATCCTGAACTACCTGCGCGCGCAGAAGGCGGGCAAGAGCATCAGCGAGTACCAGCCGGCTTCGCACCAGAAGAAGGCCGGCACGCCCACGTTCGGCGGGTTCATCATCTGGGTGCCGACGTTCATCGTGACGGCGATCGCGGTCGACTGGTGGAACCACCAGTCGATCCTGTTGCCGCTCGGGATGATCGGCATCACCGGCGCCGCGGGGTTCATCGACGACCTCGGCACGCTGCAGAACCGGCGGCAGGGCGGCCTCTCGTGGCGGTTCAAGATCGCGTTCCTGACGCTGCTCGGGCTCGCGGCGGCGATCGTGCTGTACGACCACATCGACGTGGAGTCCATCAACGTCCCGTTCGTCGGCTCGTACGAACTGAACCTGTTCTACATCCCGGTCGCGATGCTGATCATCGTGGCGACCACGAGCGCCGTGGCGGTGACCGACGGGCTCGATGCGCTGGCGGGCGGCACGACGCTCATCGCGTTCATCGCCTACGGGATCATCGCGTTCATCCAGGGGCAGGACTACGTCGCGACGTTCTCGTTCATCATCGCGGGGGCGAACTGCGGGTTCCTCTGGTACAACGCCCACCCGGCGATGGTGATCATGGGCGACACCGGCGCGCTGGCGCTGGGGTCGAGCCTTGCCGTGGTCGCGCTGATGACGGGCCAGTGGCTGCTGCTCCCGGTCATCGGGCTGGTGTTCGTGCTCGAAGCGCTGAGCAACCTCATCCAGATAGGCTACTTCCGGATGTCGGGCGGTAAGCGGGTCTTCCGGCGGGCGCCGCTGCACCACCACTTCGAGGAAATCGGCTGGGCCGAGACCCAGGTCGTGACGCGCGCGTGGCTCATCAGCATCGTGGCGGCCGCGGTGGGCGTCGCCCTCGCGCTGGAGGTGCCGGATTGAGCGCGATGCTTCCCGGCGGCATTCCCGATGTCCGCGGCAAGCGGGTGCTCGTGTACTCGCTTGGTATCGAAGGGCGAGACCTTGCGCGCTGGCTACTCGACCAGGGCGCGGCGGTCGTTATGTCCGACACCCGTTCGGACGCCGCGCTGCGGGACGCGAATGCGACC
>JBLNCO010000413.1:0-6411 GCA_050260715.1 Hyphomicrobiales bacterium
CGGCGGGTTGTTCTTTTCGGCGAGCACGAAGCCCACGAGCCGGTTGCCGGCGAGGGCGGCGGCCCCGGACGTGGCAGGCCGTTCGAAGGTGTCGCGCAGGAGCGCCACGCACTCCTCCGGCTGCTCGAAGGCCTTCGCGAGCATCGGCAGGCGCTGACGATCGGCACGGTGCCGGGCGGCAAGCAGCTCCGCCGCGGAACCGAGGTCATCGAACTGGAGGGGCTGGATGTGGAGAGCGGGCATCGGGAGGCTCCCGAGAGAGATTGCTACGCGATGTTAACGCCCCGCCGGTTCGGATGTGCTATGTTACGAATGGATTAAATCTGTGTTACGGGGCGATTTCAGGGATGACTACTACGACTACACCAACCGTCCAACAGGCGAGTGAGCACCTCTACGAGGCGCTGACCCACCACTTCGGGCCGCTCGACATGAGCGCCAACGACCCGATCGTACGCGCTATCGCTGAGTACGGTCAGCGCGCTCGCGAACACGACTCCGCGGGCATCGATGCGGCCAGCAAGCATCTGTACGAGGTGCTCAGCCACCACTCGCAGCGGCTCGACCTCGGCGCCGACGACCCGTTCGTGCGCGCCCTCAGCGAGTACCGCGCCGCCTGTTGGGCCGAAGGTCCGAAGCAGCACTAAGCACGCGGCCCATGGTCTGGGAAGGCCGCATCGGGCGAGGATGCGGCCTGGCTGATGTACGCCGCCGCCGAGGTTTCGGCGGCGGCGTTTTGGGGTTTGCGGCAAGAGGCGGGTGACCCCGGAAGAACCCGGTGCGAACCCCTCGGGGTTAGCAGCCGGGGAGCCGGTCGGCGAGCGCGTCGAGGAGGCCGGCAACGGGGACGCGGATTTGCGCCTGGGAATCGCGTTCGCGGATGGTGACGGCATCGTCGCCGGGCTGGCCGTTTTCGCCGACCGACTGGAAATCGATGGTCACGCAGAGGGGCGTGCCGATTTCGTCCTGGCGGCGGTAGCGGCGGCCGATGGACTGCGTCTCGTCGTACTGGGTCATCCAGCGTGGGCGCACCATGTCGTACACCCTGCGCGCGAGCGGCCGCAGCGCTTCGTTCTTCGATAGCGGCAACACTGCAACCTTCACCGGGGCAATGTTCGGCCGGAATTTGAGCACGACCCGCTTATCGCCCTTCTCGTCGGGCTCTTCGTGGTAGGCGTCGAGCATCGCGACGGCCAGCGTGCGGGTGAGCCCGGCCGCGGGTTCGATCACCCACGGGATGACGTGCTGGTTCGATTCCTCGTCGAAGTACGTGATGTCCTTGCCGCTGACCTTTGCGTGCTGCGAGAGGTCGAAGTCGGTGCGGCAGGCGATGCCTTCGAGCTCGCCCCAGCCCCACGGGAAAAGGTACTCGACGTCGCTGGTGCCGACGCTGTAGTGCGACAGCTCCTCCTGGCTGTGCGGCCGGATGCGCAGGCGCGACTCGTCGATGCCGATAGCATCGCGGTACCAGCGCAGACGCTCGTCCACCCAGTAACGGTAGAGTTCGAGGTACTCGGAGGGGTTGTCGCGGTCCTTCGGTGGGAGCGTGAAGTACTCCATCTCCATCTGCTCAAACTCGAGCGTGCGGAAGACCCACTTCCCGGGCGTGATCTCGTTGCGGAAGCTGACGCGCGTCTGCGCAATGCCGAGCGGCAGCTTGCGGCGCATCGAGGTGACGACGTTTTCGAAGTTGATGAAGATGCCCTGCGCGGTCTCGGGTGGAAGGTAGGCGATGCTCGATTCGTCCTCGACGGTGCCCACCTGCGTCTTGAACATCAGGTTGAACTGGCGCGGCTCGGTGAGCTCGCCGCCATCGATGGGGCAGAGCAGGTTTCCCTCGGCGTCGCGGCGCACCTCGCCGTAGTCGCCTTCCAGGAGATGGTCGAGGCGGAAGCGCTGATGGCACTTCTTGCAGTCGACGAGGGGGTCATTGAAGGTCGCGACGTGGCCGCTGGCCACCCAGACCTGCGGGTTCGTCAGCAGCGAGGCGTCGACGCCGACGACGTCGTCGCGTTCGCGGACCATGGACCGCCACCAGGCCTCGCGGATGTTTCGCTTGAGCTCGACGCCAAGCGGACCGTAGTCGTAGGTGTTCGCGAAACCGCCATAGAGCTCGGCGGCAGGGAACACGAAGCCACGGCGCTTCGCGAGCGACACGATCGTTTCGAGGTCAGGTGCGGGCAAGGGGAGATCCTTCGTTGCGTGATCCCGGCCGCTGGCTGCGGGCGGGTCGAATCTCCACCTTATCAAGGAAGGGTGCTAGGCGCCGGGGTTACGCCGCCCGCCGGAACTCCCTGCCGCCGGCTGCGTCCGGTTCCGCGCGCTGCAACCGGCGCCGGCGATGCAGTTCGGGCGCGACCAGGACCGCGAGCGGGACGAGGATCCAGAGCCGGCCCGCCAGGATGTTGTTGTCGCGGAAGAGTTCGCTCCAGGAGCGCCCTTCGAGCCGGCCGAAGCCGAATTCGAAGCCGGTCGCGAACAGGAACCCGCCGAGCCCGACGGCCAGCGCCTGGGCGCGTGTCGCCAGCGGCCAGCGGCGCGCCGTGAACCACGTGTACAGCCCGATGAGCACCAGGAGCGGAGCGGTCGAGAGGCTGTGCGACGCATCCTCGCCCATCGCGCGGCCGTACGTCGTTTCGCGAACCACTCCGTTCGCGATAGCGAGGAACGGCATACCCAGCCAGGCGAGAAGCTGCTTTCGGACGGCGGGAGCGAAGACGGTGTCCATGGCGCCACGGTACCGCGCCGGTTGCCCGGCGGTGAGGCCCGCCCGGGCCGATGCGGCGGTCCCGAAAGGTCCCCGCTAACCGCTCGCGAGCCGGCGCCGCACCTCCGCCTCGTCGAGTGGCACTTCGAACAGCTTCTGGCGGGCGCTCGCGCCGGATACGAGCACGATGTCCCGCTGCGGCAGCCCGAGCGCCTTCGCGAGCAGCTTCGTGACCGCGGCGTTCGCCGCGCCCTCCGCCGGCGGGGCCGTCACGCGCACGGCCAGCGCGCCATCGGCGTCGAACGCGCCGATGGCATCGCGCGAGGCGCGGGGCGTGACGCGGACGGCAAGGCGGCTCATTGTCCACTCACGCCTTCGGGCCCGTGTACACCACTTCGAACAGCACGCGGTCCGGCGATTCGAACATGACCTGGTAGTAGGTCGCATGCTCGTCCGACGCGAACTCGGGGCGGTGGCGCGGTGTTTCGAACAGGGTTTCGATGCCGCGTTCCCGCAAGTAGCCGACCACCGCATCGACATCCGCCGCGGAGTTCGCGCCGATGCCCAGGTGGTTCACCCCGGGCCCGTCGTAGTCGTTCGCAGAGGGCTTCATCCGCGGAACGAACCAGAGGCTCGCGCCGTTGCTGCCCGAAGCCCCGAACATGTTGTCGTCGGCGTAGATGGTCTGCCAGCCGAGAAAGCCCATGAGGTCGCGGTAGAACTGGCCATTCGCAGGATCGATGTTGACCTGGAGGTGATAAAGGGAGGTTTGCATTGCGGTCCTTTCGGTGGGAACCCGGGCATGGTATCAGAACACTTGTTCTTGTCGTCAAGCCCCTGTACGATGCCCTCGCGCTGATCGCCAATGGTAGAATGGCTCAGCAGACTCATCGGTGGTGATGCATGGCTGACCAGGACAGGGCCCGTGCCCTCGAGATGGCGCTCGGGCAGCTGGAGAAGCAGTACGGCCGGGGCACAGTAATGCGCCTGGGCGAAAAGCAGGCGCAGATGACCGTCGCCGCAATTTCGTCCGGCTCGCTCGCGCTCGACATCGCCCTCGGGGTCGGCGGCATCCCGCGCGGCCGGGTCACGGAGATTTACGGTCCCGAATCGGCAGGGAAGAGCACGCTCGCCCAGCACGTCATCGCCGAAGCGCAGAAGGCGGGCGGCACGGCGGCGTACATCGACGTCGAGCACGCAATGGACCCGACGTACGCGCGCGACCTGGGTATTCGTATCGAGGACCTGCTCGTGAGCCAGCCGGATACCGGCGAACAGGCATTGGAGATCTGCGAAGCGCTCGTCCGCTCGAACGCGATCGACTGCATCGTCGTCGACTCGGTGGCGGCGCTCGTGCCGCGCGCAGAGATCGAAGGCGAGATGGGCGATTCGCATATGGGCCTGCAGGCGCGGCTCATGTCGCAGGCCATGCGGAAGCTCGTGCCCACAATTTCGCAGACGAGCACCGCCGTCATCTTTATCAACCAGCTCCGCGAGAAGGTTGGCGTGGTGTTCGGCAACCCGGAGGTCACGCCGGGCGGCCGTGCGCTCAAGTTCTACTCGTCGGTGCGCATCGAACTGCGGCGCGTCGAAAGCGTGAAGCGCGGCACCGACGTCGTCGGGAACCGTGTGAAGGCGAAGATCGTCAAGAACAAGGTGGCGCCCCCGTTCAAGCAGGCGGAGTTCGAGATTATGTTCGAACCACCCCGCGGCATCAGCCGGGTGGGCGATATCATCGACCTGGGCGTCGAAACGGGCATCCTGAGCAAGAGCGGTGCATTCTATAGTTATGGCGACCAGCGCATCGGCCAGGGCCGCGAGAACGCGAAGCAATTCCTCCTCGACAACCCGGACGTTGCGCAGGAGCTTGAGGCCGACATTCGCCGGGAAGCAGGCCTGCTGCCCCCGCAAGAGGTCGGCGATGAGGTAGCCGTGGCGGTCGGCGGCGGCTAATCGAAATACATGGACGAACCTCCCCAACCCTCGTTCATCAAGGAAATCCGCGGAGCGCCGCGCGGACGCCGTGTCCTCATGCTCGAGGACGGCCGGGAGTTCCTGTTCTCCGATGAGGCGTTCGAGCAGGTCGACCCCCACGTGGGCGACCCCGCCACCGAGGAGCTGCTGCAGGCGCTCGACGCCGCCGACCAGGCCGCGGTCGCACACGAGGCCGCGTTGCGGCTTCTCGCCTCGCGGGCGCGCAGCGAGAAGGAAATGCGCACGCGCCTGGCGATGCGGGGCATCACCCCCGAAACGATCGAGGAGGAGATCGAACGGCTGCGCCGCGCGGGGCTGCTCGACGACGAGAAGTTCGCCCGCGCCTGGGTCGAGGACCGGAAGCGCCTGGCGCCGCGCGGGCGGCGGATGCTTCGCTACGAGCTCCTCGGGCGGGGCATCGAGCCGGAGTCGGTCGACCTGGTCACGCGCGACATCGACGACCTCGAGACGGCCCTCGAACTGGCTCGTACGAAGGCCCGCGGTTCGGCGCTCGCGAACTACGACACGTTCCTTGCGAAGGTGGGCGGCATGCTCCGCCGGCGCGGCTTCGACTACTCGGTGGTGGCCGAAGCGGTGAAGCGCGTCTGGGAGGAAGTGAGCGGGGAACGCGCGGGGGAGGAGGGCGCGCTGGAGGCGCCGTAGTTCGGATCGGATTCAACTACTCGCGTACGAGTAATCTTTTGACGGCCCGATACCCGTAGGCGTACGATCCCGCCATCCCCACCCCATCTTCCGAGCGGCGGGTCCCAAGTGATCATGTCTCGTCGCAGGACGTACCTGGAGAACAAGAATGCTGGCGATACTCGTTATCGTCGGCCTCGTCGTTGGAGTGCTGATTGGAGCGGCCGTTGGCTACACAGCCCGCAAACGGTCCGTTGGAACCTCACTACAGCAGGCAGAGGAACAGGCTAGCCGTATCCTCGCCGAGGCCGAGACCAAGCAGAAGGAGCTCCTCCTCGAAGCGAAAGAGGAGACGCACCGCCTGCGAAGCACGCTCGAGGACGAGCTCCGCGAGCGCCGGGCCGAGGCGGCCCGCATCGAAAACCGACTCATCCAGAAGGAAGAGAACCTCGACCGCAAGATGGAGAGCCTGGACCGCCGCGAACAGGCCCTCCGCGAGCGCGAAGCGCAGATCGAGGCCCTTCGCGCCGAGGCCGAAGAGCTGCGCCAACGCCAGCTCAGCGAGATCGAGCGCATCAGCAACCTCACGCGCGACGAGGCCCGCCAGCAGCTGATGGCGGCCGTTGAGGGCGAGATCCGCGAGGAGGCGAGCCGGCGCGTCCGGGAAATGGAGCGCGAAGTCGAAGCCACGGCCGGCATGCGCGCACGGAAAGTGCTCGCGACGGCCATCCAGCGGTACACCTCGGAAGTGACGGCGGAAACAACAGTCTCCGTCGTACCGATTCCGAGCGAGGAGATGAAGGGCCGCATTATCGGCCGCGAAGGGCGGAACATCCGCGCGATCGAGGCCGCCACGGGCGTCGACCTCATCATCGATGACACGCCCGATGCCGTGACCGTCAGCTGCTTCGATTCGGTGCGCCGCGAGATCGCGCGCGTCGCCCTTTCGGCGCTCGTGCAGGATGGCCGTATCCACCCGACGCGCATCGAGGAGGCGGTGAACAAGGCTCGGCGCTAAGTCGAAACGACGATGATGGAGGCGGCGGAAGCCGCGGCCGTCGAAGCGGGCGTGCTCAACCTCCATCCCG
>JBLNCO010000414.1:0-10075 GCA_050260715.1 Hyphomicrobiales bacterium
CGGCGAGCGACTCCGCCGGCCATTTCGGTTGGGGTGAAGCGCTGCAGGGGACGTGCAACCATAGTCAGGCCTCCGAAAGCGCGGGCCGGGGCGGCGGTCCGAGCTCGAGTTCGATGCGATCGCGGATCCAGCCGCGGAGAAGGGCGCGAAGCCGCCGGACGATCCGCTCGTCGGCGCGGCGCGAGGCGCCGGGCTGCGGGAAGAGGTAACCGAGCCCAAGGCGTTCGAGCAGCGCTTCGCCGATGAGCCCGTGCGCGGGGCCGCCGAGCCGCCCGAGCGCCAGGGCGAGGTGGCGCGCCGAGAATGGCCCGACCCGTTCGCCGCGGGCGGCGGCGATCTGCAGGAGCAGGCGGCCCGTGCTGCGCGCGTCGCCGGCGGCTGTGGCCACGAGCCGCACGAGGTCGCGGAGGATGCGGTCGAAGTCGGCGCCCATGCGCTCCATCCAGATGGGCGCCTGGTCCTGGAGCTCGGGCACGAGCGAGTTGCCCGGCATCTTGAAGTTGGCGATCGCCTCGCCGACGTGGGTGAGCAGCCGGGGGTTCGCTTCGAGTTGCAGGGCGGTCATGTCGCGATACCAGGTGGTGTGGAGGGTCTCGCGCTGCTTGATGCGGGAGACCATGATCGCTGCTTCGCGGGCGTGCTGGCGCAGCAACCCGGCGATCAGGCCGTGCCAGTTGTCGGTGAGGTATTCCTGCACCATGCCGAAGGCGGTGAGGTGGGCGGGGGTGAGGCCGCTCTCGTGGAGGTAGGGCCGGTCCTGGGTCTCCCGGACAGCGGCATCGAGTTCGCCTTCCAGGAAGCCCGCCTGCATGAGGAGCAGCTTGAAGGGCGCGTGGTGGGTGAGCTCGTCGGGCGTCCAGACATTGTGGATGAAGCGGCCCAGCCAGGGCGCGCCGTACCGCGCCGACGCGTCTTCGAACACGCGCGCGTAGCTTTCGGTGGCGCATTCGGTGAGCAGCGCCAGGCGGACAGCGCCGGCGAAATCGCCCTCCGACATCCCGGACGGCAGGTTGGCGAGCACCGCGCGCACGTCGACGTGCTCGGCGAGCGTATCGAGTTCGCCGGGGCGGATCAGGCGGCCCGGGTTGTCTTCGATGCGGTCGACGAGGCGTTCGAGCCCGGCGGGGGCGGCGTCCAGGTGGTAGGACTCGGTAAGGCTCGGCATGGGAGCGCTCGCCTCTAGAAAAGCGATTCGCGAGAGAGTGTACGAGGGGGGCGCAAGCCCCCCGGGCTAGCGGAAGAGGTCGCGTTCGCTGTCGCGGATGATGCTCTGCATTGTGGCCGATTCGTCGCGCTCCCATTCGAGGCCGCGCACCACGGCGACGGGGACCCGGCTAAGGTTGCCCTTCACCAGCTCGGCGGCCCCGGCGATTTCGTCGGCGGTGCAGAGCGCCTGCACGCGGAATTCATGGCCGTGGGGGTCGACCTGGCCGATGTAGCTCGTGACCGGCTGGAACCCGGCGATACCGATGGCGATGTCGGTCTGGCCCTCGCGCCACGGGCGGCCAAAGGTGTCGGAGATGATGACGCCGACATCGAGGCCACGGGCGGCGAAGCCCTTGCGGTAGCGCCGGGCGCTGGCGTCGGGGTCCTCGGGCAGGAGCAACGCGAGCCCGTGGCCACCCGAGCTGGACTGGTCGACGCCGCTGTTGGCGCAGACGAAGCCATGACGGGTCTCAGTGATGAGCACCGGGCCGACCTGCCGCACCACCCGCCGGGCTTCGCGCAGGACGAGCTCGATGACCGCCGGGTCCTTCTCCCACTTCTCGGCGTACTGGCGCGCGAACGGCGAGACCTCGACCTCCGAGAGGGCGACGCTCCGGCCCTCGGCCTTGGAGACGATTTTCGAGGTGATGACGACGATGTCGCCATCGGCGAGCGGGGTGCCCGCCGCGGCGGCGGCATCGGCGATGAGCGGGGCGAGGTCGATGCCCGCCGTGATCTCGGGGAGGCCGGGAACGCCGAAAATCTGGAGGCCGGCCATCACTTCGCCGCCTGCGCCGCTTCGGCGGCATCGAGAAAGTCGCGCACAATGCTCGCGGCGCGCTCGGGGTCGTGCTGCCAGAAGTTGTGGCTATCGCCTTCGAGCAGCTCCAGGCGCGCCCGCGGGACCGCCTCCTTGAGGGTGCGCGCGTTCTCGGGCGGCACGAGCCGGTCGGCAGTGCCATGGGCGATGAGCACCGGGAAGGCATGAACGTTGAGTGCCGGATTGGGGTCGGGGGCGTCGGTTGCGGCCTTGAACTGGTACTGAATGGTCCGCGCCGGGGTCGGCTCCTTCATCGACTCCTCGAACTCCTGCACAAGCAGCGCTTCGTTCTCCGCGAGCCAGCCGGCCGGGTGGATGATGGGCCAGCTCGCCCGCGCGGATTCGATGAGCGGCTTCGAACGGTCCCAGAAGAGGGCGGCCTGCATGTCCTCCGGAGTGGCCTGGATGCCGTTCGGCGGGCAGAGCAGGCTGAGCGACCGCAGCCGTTCGCCGCCGCGCTCGCGGACGTAGTGCCGCGCGATGACGGTGCCGAGGGAACAACCGAGCAGGTGGAACGTGCCGAGCCCGAGCGCATCGACGACGGCCTGGACGTCGCCGGTCATATCGGACATGGTCCAGGGCTCCTCCGGGTGGTCGCTGTGGCCGGTGCCGCGGTTGTCGAGCATGACGAGCCGGTAGTGCTCGGCGAGGCGGCGCGGGAACTCGTTCCACCAGCGGCGGCTGTTCCCGCCGATGCCGTAGATCATCACCACCGGCGGGCCATCGCCCATGGTGTCGTACCAGATGGTGGTCTCGCCGTTCCGCGTGGTCGCCATGGCCCGCCTCCCTAGATGCCGACGATTTTGATGCTGGTCTGGGTCTTGTACTTGCGGTTCAGGTTGATGAGGAGCGACGTGATCATTTCGACATAGCGGCTCTGCGACGCGCCACCGGCATCGACGCCGCGCACGCCGGCGATCTGGTTCGCGAGGCCGATGATCACCTGCTTTGCTTCGGCATCGCGTCCGCAGACCAACACGTCGCAGTCGATCGGCTTTTCGAGCTCCATAAGCTTTTCGGCGCTCATATTCTGGAACGCGGAGACGACGCGGGAGTTCGGGAGCTGGGCCGCGGCTTCCTGGAGCGCGCTCTTTCCTTCGACGTTGAGCGCGACGGCGCCGATGCCCTGCTGGAATTCGAGCGGGGCCACGACGTTGCAGACGATCTTCCCTTCGAGCAGGTGGCCGATGGCTTCGAGGGTCGGTTGCTGGCCGGAGTAGGGGAACGTCAGGAAGACGACGTCCGCATCGCCGACGATATCGGCGTTCGCGCCACCGGTGGCTTTCGCGCCGGGGACCGCTTCGCGGACCTTCGCGGCGCCCTCTTCGCCGCGTTCGGCGGAACGGGAACCAATGGCGACTTCGTGACCAGCGTGGGCGAACCGCATGGCGAGCCCCAGGCCTTCGGGCCCGGTGCCGCCGACAAAGGCAAGCTTCATGTCGGATGGGACTCCTGTGCCGGGAGACCGGCGGGAGCAAGTCTACCGGTGGGCGAAGGTGCGCTCCATCGGCCGGGGCGGGCGGCCGGGCGGTAAGCGCGCGCACGGGGAGTGTCGAATCGCGGAAACCGGGGGTGCACGCTCTACGTAAGAAAGGGCAGGAAGGCCTGCGCACGATTCGCGAAGAGCCGAAATTTACCCGTGAAGGGGTCGTCCGCACGTATAGGCCCGCTTACCCTGAATCCGGGTCTGGGCGGGAGTGGTTCTGCTATACTCGGGAGACAGAAGCGGACCCCGACCGCTTACCGGAGTTCCCTATTGTACTCACGTTGGCTTCGTAACAGCTTTATCTATCTCCTGATCCTCGTCGCGGTGATCGCGATCGTTTTCGCATTTTTCAACAGCGGAGACGACCACCCGGAGATCGCTTTCGGCCAGGTGATTGAGGACATCCAGGCCGGAAACGTCGAAACGCTCGAAGTCGACGGCCGTGACCTGACGGTGCATTACGTCGAGCCGGTGAACGGCAAGGAAGTGGTCAAGAAGTCCAAGGTCGCCGAAAACACCGACATCGCGACCTACCTGAGCGACAAGAACATCGAAATCAACCGCACGGCGCCCGAGGGCCAGCCGCAGGCGAACGCGGTGAACCTCACCTTCAAGGACGGCGGCGGATTCGGCCCGTGGCTGAGCCTGCTCCTGAACCTGCTCCCATTCCTGCTCTTCGGCCTGTTCCTGCTGCTGATCATGCGGCAGGCGCAGGGCTCGAATTCCCAGGCGATGAGCTTCGGGAAGAGCCGCGCGCGGCTGTTCACGGGCTCGAAGGTGACGGTCACGTTCGCGGACGTGGCGGGCGTGGACGAAGCCAAGGAAGAGCTCGCCGAGGTCGTCGAGTTCCTGAAGTACCCCGAAAAGTTCGCCGCGCTCGGCGCGCGCATCCCGAAGGGCGTGCTGTTGGTCGGCCCTCCCGGTACCGGTAAGACGCTGCTTTCGCGCGCAGTCGCCGGTGAAGCCGGCGTGCCGTTCTTCAGCATCTCCGGCTCCGAATTCGTCGAGATGTTCGTGGGCGTTGGCGCGAGCCGCGTTCGCGACCTGTTCGACCAGGCGAAGAAGAATGCGCCCTGCATCGTGTTCGTGGACGAAATCGACGCGGTCGGCCGCCAGCGCGGCGCGGGCCTCGGCGGGAGCCACGACGAGCGCGAGCAGACCCTGAACCAGATCCTGGTCGAGATGGACGGCTTCGACACGGGCACGAACGTCATCGTGATCGCGGCGACGAACCGGCCCGACATCCTCGACCCGGCGCTCCTGCGGCCCGGCCGCTTCGACCGCAAGGTCATCCTCGACGCCCCCGACGTGAAGGGCCGCGAGGCCATCCTGGCGGTGCACACGAAGGGCAAGCCGATCGGCGAGGACGTGAAGGTGCCCGTGCTGGCGAAGTCGACTCCGGGCTTCAGCGGCGCGGACCTCGCGAACCTCGTGAACGAGGCGGCGATCCTTGCCGCACGGCGCAACAAGAAGATCATCTCGATGACCGAGTTCGAGGAAGCGGTCGACCGGGTCATCGCGGGCCCGGAGCGCAAGAGCCGCGTGATGACGGAGCACGAGAAGCGCGTGACGGCGTACCACGAAGGCGGCCACACGGTGGTGTCGCACTTCATGGAACACCACGACCCGGCGCACAAGGTGACGATCGTCTCGCGCGGCATGGCCGGTGGGTACACCCGGTTCCTGCCGGACGAGGAGTCGCACTACCGGACGCGCAGCATGTTCCGCGACCAGCTCTGCACGGCGCTGGGCGGCCACGCAGCCGAGGAGCTCGTCTTTGGCGAGGCGTCGACGGGGCCATCGAACGACATCGAGCAGGTGACGCGCATCGCGCGGGCGATGGTCACGCGCTGGGGCATGAGCGAGCGGCTTGGGCCGCGCACCTTCGGCAAGACCGACGAGATGGTGTTCCTCGGCCGGGAGATCTCCGAGACGCGGAACTACTCGGAGAAGATCGCCGAGGAGATCGACGACGAAGTGCGGCGGCTCATCGAGGAGGCGCAGGAGCGCGCGCGGAACATCCTCCGCGAGAACCGGGCGCTGCTCGACAAGCTGGCGAACGCCCTGCTCGAAGTCGAGACGCTGGAAGGCGACCGCCTCACGGCGCTGCTGAACAGCGACCCGAACGAGCCATGGCGGCCGGACGAAGAGCCGCCGAAGGCGGACGTGCCGCCCGCGAAGCCGTCGGAAGATGCGCCGCGGCCGCGGTTCGAGCCGAAGCCGGCTCCGGGCCTCGCCTGGGAGGGCGGAAGCCAGGCGCGGCTCGATGGGGGAACCGGCACCTAGCCGCGATCCCGTAGCATTGACCGGAGCGATGGGCACTTCGAGAGGGGTGCCCATCGTTTTGTCTTCTGATGGGCCGTTTTCGGCTGATACGGTTTTGATATGCTCGGTAGTGGTTCTTCTTGTGAGGCTGGGAGCTATGAGAACGTCTCGAGCGGGCTGGCTTGTCATCGCCGCTGCGTTCTGTGCCATCGCGATCGTGACGACGGCGCCCGGGGCCCTGGGCGATGAGTCCATGGCTCCGCCAACGATAACGAACTGCCTCCGGCCAAGCAGACGGGACTGGCACTCACGCCGCCGACACCGACTCCAGTGCCGGCGACCGGCCCCGCCTGTCCAACAGATCCCGCTGTGTGTGAAGCCGGGCTGCGGATTGCTGCGGCCGTATCAGCGAACGATAGCGACGCGATCATCAGCATGTCCCGGCCAATCACCGTGCACTGCACCCACAATCCCGATGTGGAGCGCGCGCTGGCGCCACAATGCCAGGAGAAGGCGGAGGGGGCCGCTGTCGAAGGAGTGCCCATTTTTGCCGCAGCAGCAAGCCTTGTCGATGTGGACGAGTACGCGAAACAGCTCGCGTCCATCATCCCGGTCTACGCCGATTCCGCGGACGGCCACCTGATCGGTCTCGGCTGCCCGGACACCGATGCGGCGAGCTGCGGGAAGTACTTCGCGATTTCGTTGCCGGCGCCGGAAGGCAGGGAGGGCTCGCTTGTCTTCATCCTGGAGAGGCAGCCCGAAGGAGACGTGATCGCCGGTCTCCAGCTAGAAACGATGGATACCAGCGCAGAATCCGGTGGGTGGACCCGTACGGCGCATCCTGGCACCGGATTCCCGGAGCAGATGTGGTTTATCCCGTGGAAGGCTCGCTGAAACCGAACCTCCCTTTGACCCCCACCTCGCTCCTCTCTAGACTGGGAGTGTCCACCGGTCTTTTTGGAGTGAATTCGAAATGGAAGCGATTGTGCGCGCCGACGGGCGACAGATGCGCCTCGTCGAGGGGCAGGAAGTCCAGGTCAGCCGAATCCAGGGTGAGCCTGGCGATACCGTGACCCTCGGGGAGGTGGTGATGCTGCTCGACGGCGCCGACGTGACCGTCGGGACGCCGGTCGTCGAGGGAGCGGAGGTGCGTGCGCGCATCGCTCAGCACGGGAAGGCCCCGAAAATCCGGTTCATGAAGTACAAGAGCAAGGTCCGCTACCGCCGGACCTTCGGGCATCGCCAGCCGGTGACGCGGCTGGTGGTGGAGTCGATTTCGAAGGGATAGGGCGATGGCACATAAGAAGGGCGTCTCGAGCTCGAAGAACGGCCGTGATTCGAACTCCCAGCGGCTGGGTGTGAAGCATTACGACGGCGAAGTGGTCAAGCCCGGGTCGATCATCATCCGCCAGCGCGGCACGCGCTTCCACCCGGGGAGCAACGTCGGGCTGGGGAAGGACTACACCATCTACTCGCTCATCGACGGGCAGGTGAAGTTCGAACCGTACGCCAAGGGGCGTCGGAAGAAGGTTAGCGTCTACGCCGCAGCCGGCTAGACGTATCAGCAAAGGAGTTCCCGGCGTGAAGGCCGACATCCATCCGAAGTACGAAGAAGCCACCATTCATTGCACGTGTGGCAACGAAGTGAAGACGCGGTCGACGCGTTCGCAGATGCACCTGGACGTGTGCAGCAACTGCCACCCGTTCTTTACGGGCGAGCAGCGAATCGTTGACACGGCCGGCCGCGTGGAGCGATTTAACCGCCGCTACGGCCGCAAGTAACCTCGAATGGGGTAAGTTTAAGGGGCGCCAGCCGGCGCCCCTTTTTGATTAGCGCATGAGCGAACGTCACGGGCAGAACCTGTACTACGGCGGCCAGGCCGTCCTTGAAGGCGTGATGATTCGCGGGCCCGAGCATATGGCTGTGGCCGTGCGCCACCCCAAGGGCCACATCGTGACCCACGCCGAGCGGCTGGGCGGCCTGTATACGGGCAGCGCCCGCCGGATGCCCCTGGTGCGGGGCGTCGTCGTCCTCTGGGAGACGCTCTCGCTGGGCATGCGGGCGCTCGGGTTCTCCTCGCGCGTGGCATTCGAGGAGGAAGATGACGACGGCAAGCAGGCCGAGTTTCCGGAGAAGGTGTTCTGGGGAACGATGGCCCTGGCGCTCATCTTCGTGGTGGGCCTGTTCTTCGCCGCGCCCATCCTCATCGCGAACCTGCTCGAACTGGCCGACGCGAACCGCATCGTGATCGTGGCGGTGGAAGGTGTGCTGCGGCTGGCGATGTTCGTCGCGTACATTGCGGCCATCGGACGCATTGGCGAAATCAAGCGGGTGTTCCAGTACCACGGCGCCGAACACATGACCATCCACGCGTACGAGGCGGGGCGGCCCATCAACATCCGGGAAGTGCGGCGCTTCCCGAAGGAGCACACCCGCTGCGGCACGAGCTTCCTGCTCGTGGTCGTTGTCGTCGCGCTGCTGACGTTCTTCGTGTTCGACGTGATCGTGGACGAAGGGCTCATCGTGCGGACGGCCTCGCGCATCGTGCTGATGCCGCTCGTGGCGTCGCTCAGCTACGAAGTGCTGCGGTTCGGTGCGCGCTTCAACGACAACCCCATCGTGAAGGGGATGTTCGTCCCGAACATCGCGCTGCAGGCGCTGACGACCAAGGTGCCCGACGACTCGCAGATCGAGGTGGCAATCGCGTCGTTCGAGGCGGTGCTGCAGGAGACGCGCGGCCTCCCGGCCGAGGAAGTGCGGCCGGAGGTGGAAGCGCTGGAGGACGCCCCGCCGCTGCCGTAAGGCCGGTTCGAAGCGGGCGCGTCTCAGGCGGTTACCGGCTGTGCCATCCCGGCCCATTGGGTCAGGTCGTCGATCTTCCCGTAGGCGTAGGGCAGGAACTGCTCGGCGGGCACGGTCGCAACCACTTCGGCGCGGGTATGGGTCTCGCCTTCGCTGTAGGCGCCGCCTTCCACTTCGAGCACGGGGATATCGATGACCGGGTCGTGGGGCGACTCGCGGAAGACGAGCGTGGCCGTGCCCTGGGCGAGGCGGTGCGTGCGGCCGGTGTGCGTGACGCGCACGAGCTGCGGGTCGAAGGCGAGCCCATGGCCATCGGCGGCCGGCATGTACTTGAAGTAGTAGTGGTGCGAGGTGGACGAACGGTCCACTTCGACGGGGTCGCCGCCGAGGTGGACGCCAAGCTCGATGTACGCCGTGCCGTAGCGCGTCACGCGGCCCGTGATGTGGGCGCCGCGGACGTCGAGATCGACCGTGGCGAGCTTCTTCGGCTCGGCGTAGAGCTCGCGGCCGAAGATGATGGCGACATCGGTGCTCATCGGCATGGTCAGGCAGTACATGCCCGGTTCGCCCTGGTAGGTGCAGGCGATGTTCACGGAGGCGCCATCGAACGGCCCGACGCAGTTCGAACGGCCGATGGTGTACACGGAAACGTAGACGCGCGGTTCGGCCGCGGGTGCGAGCGGCGGCGGCAGGAGCTCGGCCACGACCTCGGGATCAGTGAGGAACGAGGTCGAGACGGCGCGGGATTCGAGGAACGCCGGGGTGGCGTAGATATCCTGCAGCTGGCGGACCTGGCTGCGGTCCTTCACGTAGCGCGTGCGCATCGTGTGCCTCCCGGGGCGTGATGCGGCGATTCTACGCTTCCGGGCCCGGTTAGCGGCGGATTCGGATGATCGGGCCTTCGTTGAACAGGGCGTCGGTGCGGATGCCGAGACGCTGGTGGACCGTGAGCGGGATACCGATGTCGGCGAGGTAGAGCTCGCCGACGTGCGAACGGGCCTCAGGGGCGAGCAGGCCCTTCTTCGGCAGGTCGAGGGTGAGGGTGGTCATGGCGCGAATCGCCAGGTGGCTCACTTCGCCCGTGGTCGCGTTCACGCCGGTGGGGACATCGAGCGCGAGCACCGGCCGGCGCGAGGCGATGGCGATTTCGGCGACGGCGGCCGCCATGCCGCTCGGGGGGCCCTGCAGCCCGTAGCCCACGAGGGCGTCGATCGCGAGGTCTGCGACGGCGAGCTGCTCTTCGAGCGTGAACTCGCTGACTTCGTCTTCGACGGGGTCGATGAGGCCCGCGTTGCGCAGGATCTGGATCTGGCGGCGAGCGACGAAGGACATCTCGCTTTCGACTTCGGCGAGGATGGGCTGCGCGACGAATCCCCAGTTCGCCAGGTGGCGGGCGGCGGAGAGCCCGGCGCCGCCCTTGTTTCCGCCGCCGGCGAGGATGACGACGCGCTGGCCACGGCCGCGGCCGCCGAGCATCGCGAGTGCGAGGATGGCC
>JBLNCO010000415.1:0-7541 GCA_050260715.1 Hyphomicrobiales bacterium
GGCGCCGTCGTCGGGACCAGCTCGCCGAGGCGCGAAGCGCAATTGCGCGCCATGCGCCCCGACCTCGACATCCGGACCATTCGCGGCAACGTCGATACCCGGCTCCGCAAGGTCGCCGAGGGTGAGTACGACGCGACCGTGCTCGCGCTCGCCGGGCTCAAGCGGCTCGGGCTCGAATCGCGCGCCACGCAGGTGTTCGGGCTCTACGACATCATTCCCGCGCCGGCCCAGGGCGCGATCGCCGTGGAGTGCCGCGCCGATGACACCGCCACACGCGAACGCCTCGCCGCGATCGACGACCCCGTGGTCCGCCAGGTGGTGACTGCGGAGCGGTCGTTCCTCGCGACCATCGATGCGGGCTGCAGCTTTCCTGCTGCCGCCTACGCCGAACACTTCGGCAGCACGCTCAAGCTCCACGCGCTGCTGGCGCCCGATGGCCGGGTGGTGCGCTCGAAGATCACCGGCCAGGCGGAGAACGCGGCCGGCCTCGGCCGCGCACTCGCCGAGGAACTGATGGGCCTCGCGGGGATGTCCCGCTAGTCCGAGGGGCAGTCCACCGGCGCGAAGAAGTCGTCGCCTTCGCGCTGCGTACAGCGCTTCGTCGCCATGTTCACGGTCAGCTTGCCGGCCTCGTTGATATCGACGTCGTGGCGCGTCAGGTTCAGGCCCTCGGCGTCCAGGCGAACCCCGGTCACGTCGTAGAGCGCGTTGTTGCACGTCTCCCGGAAGACGAGCGTCGTCCCGGCGGCCTTCGGACTGAAGCTGCTCCGGTACTCTTCGAGGATGCCCGGGAGCGATGGGTCGTTGATGGGGATGGGCGACACGCGGCAGCGGTGCCCGGGGTTCGCGCGGTTCGCTTCGTCGAGGTCGTTCAGCGCGAGGAACGTGCCATCGGCCAGCCGCACGACGAAGATGTTCCGTTCGCCCACGAACTCGACCGTCCCGCGCCCGTAGGAATCGACGTCGTCGAGGACCACCTTCGACTGCGTCCCCGACTCCAGGTACTTGATGGCCACGAACCCGAACCCGATGAGGAACACCAGCGCCGCGACCATGCCGAGACAGCCGAGCGCGATCGGTGGACGGACTGCGGGGGCCGGGCCGTA
This sequence comes from Hyphomicrobiales bacterium, assembly GCA_050260715.1. Classification (GTDB taxonomy): domain Bacteria; phylum Chloroflexota; class Dehalococcoidia; order Tepidiformales; family Tepidiformaceae; genus JALOAP01. The sequence continues at coordinate 1,107 of JBLNCO010000415.1, forward strand.
CTCCTGGTCCATGCCCGAAGGGTACAGGGCGGCCCGTTAGCGCGGCAGCGGGCTCGCCGGCGAGGGTTTCCCAACAATTGCCCTTCGCCGCGCGGTCGCCTCCATGTACGGCTCGGCGAGCAGCCGGTCCACTTCCTCCGTGACGGCCGCGTCCAGCTCGCCCGGCGCCACGACACGATCGACCAGCCCCCACTCCAGCGCCTGCGCGGCGCCGATCGGCTCGCCGCTGATAATCATGTGCGCCGCCACGCCGGGCGGGATGAGCCGCGGGAGCGTCTGTGTACCCCCGGCGCTCGGGATGTAGCCGAGCGTCACTTCGGGCAGCGCGAAGCGGCTGTCGTTCGCGGCGATTCGCCGGTCGCAGCAGAGCGGCAGCTCCAGCCCGGCGCCGTAGCAGTAGCCGTGCATCGCCGCCAGCGTGATGCAGCGGTGGCCCAGCAGCTCACCCCACACGTCCCGTTCGTGGCGCGCCCTGCGCGATTCGATGACCGAGGGCGCAGTGCCGAACTCGGAGATGTCGGCGCCCGCGCTGAAGGCCCGGCCCTCCCCGCGGAAGACGATGAGCCGCACCTCCGGGTTGTCGCGGCACGCCTGCAGGTACGTCCAGAGCAGGTCGCGCATCTCCATGTTGATGGCGTTCAACTGCTCCGGGCGGTTCAGGGTGATCGTCGCCACGCCGCGTTCGTCGATATCGAAAAGCACCAGGTCGCCCATGCCACGATTCTACGGGAACCCGCCGCTACGCCAGTGTGCCGTCCCTACAGGTCCACCTGGCCGATCGCCTCGCGTGCGTGGTGGAGCGCGGTCTCGAATTCGACGCGCTTCCGCGCGATGTCCACGTGGCCGCCTTCGAGCGCGCGGTTCATCTCTTCGTACAACCCCCTGAGCGCCTTTGCGGCCCCATAGAGCGCGACGAGCCGCCGGTCGGCGCCAGCCGGCGGTTCGAGCAGGATGGCGAGCCGTAAGCGGTGCGAGTGCAGGCGCTGGTTGAAGCCCCGCGCCCAGTTGCCCCACGTCGATGGGTCCACCTTCGCCGCTTCGCGGGCATCGAGGAGTTCCGCGCGCAGGATCTCCAGCGTGGCGAGGCCGTCGTGGAATCGCTCATCGAGGTCCACGCCGCGAGGATACCCGACCGCCTACTTCTTCATCAGTTCGTCGGTGCGCGCGTAGAACTCTTTGTCGAGCGTCCGGTGACGCACCACGTTGTACGCGACCAACCCGACCCCCGCGACGATGCCGCCGGTTACGGCGAGCCAGCCGCTGTCGTTTGCGGCGCCGATCCCCAGCGCGATCACGCCTCCGCCTGCGATTACGCTCGCGAGAAAGGGCGGAATGTGGCCCTCTTCCCCCTGGACGATTGCTTGCCGTACCCGACCCGTCACGGTGGCCTCCCCTGGTGTGCTGCGCGGAACGTAGCACAACCGCATCGCGGGCGGCCTCCCTTCGTCCGCCGCGATTTTGCGCTGTACCCTTGGGAGCAGAGTGAAGGTCCTCGCAATCGAATCCTCCTGCGATGAAACCGCCGCTGCCGTTGTGGCCGATGGCCGGACACCCCTTTCGTCGGTGGTCGCGAGCCAGGTCGAGCTGCACGCGAAGTATGGCGGTGTCGTCCCGGAAGTCGCGTCGCGCCAGCACCTGCGGAGCATCGGACCGGTCATCCGCGAAGCGCTCGACGCGGCGAACCTCACCCTCGACGACATCGACGCGGTCGCCGGTACGCGCGGGCCCGGCCTCGCGGGGTCGCTGCTCGTCGGGTACAACGCCGCGAAGGCGCTCGCCTACGGCCGCGAGCTGCCGTTCCTTGGCGTGAACCACCTCGAAGGGCACATCTACGCCAACTGGCTGGTCGAAGGCCCGGAACCGCGCTTCCCGGCACTCGCCCTGGTGGTCAGCGGCGGCCACACCGACCTCGTCTTCATGCGGGCGCACGGCCAGTACGAGCGGCTCGGCGGTACGCGCGACGACGCGGCCGGCGAAGCGTTCGATAAGGTCGGCCGCCTGCTCGAGCTCCCGTTCCCGGGCGGCCCGCACGTGGCCCGCGCGGCGGAGCAGGGTGGCCCGAGCTCGCTCCAGCTGCCCCGCGCGTGGATGCACGGGACCTCCGACTTCAGCTTCAGCGGCCTGAAAACCGCCGTCCTCCACGTCGTGCGCCGCGGCGAGTACGACGTGCCGGCCATCGCCTGGGAGTTCCAGGAGGCGGTGGTCGATGTGCTCGCCGGGAAGACCTCCCGCCTCGCCCGCGAGCTCGGTGCGCGGGAAGTGCTGGTCGCCGGAGGCGTCGCGGCCAACACGCGCCTGCGCGAGGAGCTGCAGCGCCGCTGCCCGGTCCCCGTCCGAATCCCTCCGCCGAAGTTCTGCACCGACAACGCGGCGATGATCGGCGCCGCCGCCGGGTTCCGCCTCGCGCTCGGCGAACGTTCGCCCCTGCCCGAGGACATCTTCACCACGAACGACTGGTCGCGCGTCTAGCGGCGGTGCCCGGCGTGGGCCTCGTGGCCGACAATCCCTGTATGCGGTTCTTTCGTCGCGAGCGCGCGCCCGCCTCGCCCGGCTTCGGCGAGTGGGTGCTCCGCTCCTTCGAACGCGGCCAACAGCTCGACGCCCTTCCCTTCGCGCGCGTCGAGCAGGTGTGCAGCAACGCCGCGTCGCTCCTCTGCGCCGCTGCGCTGGCCCGCGGTGAGACTGCCGCCGCCCTCGTCGAGCTCGACGGCGAATCGCTGGCCGAAGCGGACCTGATCGCCCGGCGCACCGCCGATGCCTTTCGCGCCGCGCTCGACGACCCGGAGCACAGCGTGCTCGCCTGGCCCTGGGACCACATGGCCACGCGGGCGGCCTGGCAGGCGAGCCGCTCCGGTGCGACCACCCGGGCGGTGCTTGGCCGGCAGCTCCAGCTGCTCGCCACGGCGTACGCGCTGCACCATGCGGACCAGCTGGCCCGCGTTATCGACATCTGGGAGAGCGTTGCCGCCGGGCTCCCGGGCGATGGCCGGCCCGACCTCACCGCCATGGGCGCAGCCGCGCTCGACGCGTACATGGCGTCGCATCCCTGATTCGCCGCAACGAAAAACCGCGAGGCGTGAGCCTCGCGGTCTGGAATGTCGGCCCTGGTTCGGCTTAGTAGGTGCCGTCCGAGGCAACCACGGGGACCATGCCGCGGCGCACGAGCTCGGCGCCGAGCGTCAGGTTCTGGTTCTTCGCGCCAGCGCCCGACCAGGTCGCGCTCTGGGTCGAGAGCCGTCCGCCGGAGGTGGAGGTAGGAGTGAAGTAGAACCGCACCTGGCGGCCGCTCGCACCGCAGCCGTTAATCTGCGAGTTCGCCGCCACATCCACGACGTACACGGTCTGGCCGTTATCGGTCAGGACTTCGCCGGTGCCGCAAACGGTGGAGGTGGCGCCGCTCACCACGATGGCCACCACGCCCTGGCCGTCGGTGGCGCCGGTCGCGGTCCCGTAGTAGGTTGCAGGCGGATCTGGTGGTGGGGACTGTGCAATCACAGTCGCCGGGACCGCCAACAGCGCGGCGCCGACCAAGCCCAGGCCCAGGAAAAACCGTCGCTTCATACTGCCTCACTCACTGGAGTTCCATCTCCCGACGATCGCAGAGTAGGAGTGACACCGGGTGCGGGCAACTACACTTGCGCCCCACAGCACCCTCCGCCAGATTGTTTACGGACGTTTTACAGGTCCATATGACCGCGGAGCAGGCATGCCCCGAACGGATTCGCCCCGCACGCTCTCCCGCCTCCGGCCCGGCCTCGCGCCACTCCTGCGGCCGCTGCGCTCCCTCGCTCGCCCGTTCGGCCGCTACCGCCGGCGCCTCCGCTACTTTCGAGACGGCATCGAAGGCATCGCCATGGAGTTGCGTACCACCACGAACCAGCACGCCGAAATCCTGCGCGAATTCGGAGCGCAGGTCGGCCGCGACTGCTCGATTCATGGCCCCATCCACATCGTGAACGGCGGCGCCGACTTCTCCCGCCTGCGCATCGGCGACCGCGTGCACCTGGGCACGAACGTCCTTATCGACCTTGCCGACGATGTGACGATCGAAGACGAAGCGACCCTCTCGATGAACGCCTCGCTCATCACGCACATCGACGTTGGCCCCGGCCCGCTCCGCCAGCGCCGCCCGCGCGAGACGGGGCCGGTGCGTATCGCCCGGGGCGCCTACCTCGGGGCCGGTGCGACGGTTCTGCACGGGGTCACCGTTGGCGAATGCGCGACCGTGGGAGCGCACGCGCTGGTCGCGAAGGACGTGGCCGCCGGCGCGACCGTTGTCTCACCGCGGGCGGTCGAACTCGGCGAGGCGCGGGAGTAGCGAGTGGCCCGGCGCAAGCCCCGCGTGCTCATCGTTGGCCTGCCCTACTTCGGGCGCATGCTCGAATCGGTGCTCCGCGCTCGCGGCTGGGACGCCACGTACGCCGCGCACCCCGGCCGCAACCCGCTCGGCTGGCTCGCGCTCGTCCCGAAGCTCCTTCGCGCCGACCTGCTCTACTTCATCGGCACCCGCGTCGATCGCCGTTCGCCGCAGGCGATGCTCATGCGGCTCTGGCGGCGGCCGGCGCTCGTCCACTGGGTCGGCACCGACGTGCTCATCGCGCTCGATGAGCACCGCGCGGGCCGGGCCGCCCGCACCATCCGCCGCAAGCCCGTGCACTGGTGCGACGCGCCCTGGCTCGCTGCCGAACTCGCGGAGATGGGCGTCCACGCGGACTACGTGCCGCTCCCGGCCGTGGGGCTCGCCTCCGGCGACCCGCCCCCGCTCCCTGAACGCTTCCGGGTGCTCCTCTACCTGCCCGTCGACGATTTCGACCGCGAGGTCTTCGACATCGCTACCCTGCTGCGCCTGCCCGCGGCGCTGCCCGAAGCCGCGTTCACCCTCGTCCCGTCGCCGCCCGAGACGCTCCCGGGGCCGCTCCCGCCGAACCTCGAAGCGCGGCCCTGGGTCCACGACATGGACGCCCTCTACCGCGAGACGACGGTGCTCGTGCGGCTCACCAGCCACGACGGGACGTCGTTCATGGTGCTCGAGGCGCTCTCACGCGGCCGCTACGCCATCTGGCCGTTCCCGATGCCCGGCGCCGTCCGCGCGCGGGGGTTCGATGAGGTGAAGGCGGTGCTCGGTGCGCTGCTCGAACGCCACCGGCGCGGCTCCCTTGGCCTGAACGAAAGCGGCATGCGCGCCATTCGCAAGGAGTTCGACCGCGAACAGCTGGAGGCCCAGCTCGACTCCCGCCTTCGCGACATCCTCCGCGCGCACCGCCGGAAGAAGCGCGCGGCGAAGTAACGCCCTACTTCGCCGCGCCGGTTTCGGGCCGAGTCACGGCACGGCGCAGTCCCGCCCGGATGACATACGCGGCCAGGCCAATCGCCAGCACGGCGCAGCCCGTGACCACCGCCACGCCCGGCAGGCTGAACGCGAGCAATCCGCAGCCCACCGCCCCGAGCACCGGGATGCCCCGCCAGGGCGGGTGCTCGCCTTCGCCGAGGGTGAACGCCGAGGCGTTCGCGATCCCGTAGTACGTCAGCACGCCGAACGACGAGAACCCGATCGCCGACCGCAGGTCGACCGTGGCTGCCAGCACCGCGACGACGACTCCAACGACGATTTCGGTGCGGTAGGGCACCTGGTACCGCGGGTGAACGGCCGCGAGCACGCGCGGAAGGTGGCCGTCGCGGGCCATCGCAAAGCTCGTCCGGGAGACGCCCAGGATGAGCGCCAGCAGCGACCCGAGCGCCGCGCACGCCGCTCCCGCCCGCACCAGCGGCGCCAGGCCGCCCGCGTCGGCGGCCCGGACCGCCTCGACGAGCGGTGCATCGGCTGATGCCAGCTCATCCGGGCCAAGCGCGAAGAGTGCGGCGCCGGCCACGGCCGCGTATACCGCCAGCGTGACCGCCAGTGCGATGGTGATCGCCCGCGGAATCGCCCGCGCCGGGTCGCGCACCTCCTCGCCGAGCGTGGCGATGCGCGCGTAGCCCGCGAACGCGAAGAACAGCAGCCCCGCCGCCTGCAGGACGCCGTGGAGCGAAATGTCGTTCGAGAGCTCGAGGTTGCCGGTGTCGCCTTCGCCGAACAGCGCTACGGCGACCACCACCGCGAGCGTCAGGAGGGTGAACGCGACAATCGCCTTCGTCGCCCAGGCGGCCTTCTGCACGCCGAAGTAGTTCAGCGTGGTGAGTGCCGCCACCGCCAGGACGGCGATCGCGTGGGCATACTCAGGCCAGAGGTACGACCCGACCGTCAGCGCGATGGCCGCACACGAAGCGGTCTTGCCGACGACGAACGCCCATCCCGCGAGGTACCCCCAGAAGGTCCCCAGCCGCCGCTGGCCGTAGACGTACGTGCCGCCCGATTCCGGGTAGAGCGCCGCCAACCGCGCCGACGACGTTGCGTTGCAATAGGCAACGACCGCCGCCACGAGCAGGCCGAGCAGC
>JBLNCO010000416.1:0-3877 GCA_050260715.1 Hyphomicrobiales bacterium
GGCGACCATCCCGAACCCCCCGTGCGGCCCCTTGAACCCGCCGTTCCAGGCGACAAGCAGGTTCGCGAGGTCGGATTCGGGGATCGTCCCGGGCCCGTGCACCCCGCGGTCACCCCCGGGATCCTCGGTGCCCCCGACGATGTGCAGGCGAATCCTCCGGCTATCGAGCAGCAGCACGCCAACCAGGGCGTACGGCCGCGATGGGTCCGGCCGGATGAACGTCTTCGCCATCAGCATGTCCGCGGGCGAAGAGCGCGGAAGGCCCGCGGTCGTCCAGACGCCCTCCCCCTCGACCGGCTCGTCCATGATGAGCCGCGTCTCCGGCGGCGCCATCAGCTTCGGCCGGAAGAAGTCGGGCACCTGCAGAAGCGACGGGTCGATGGGTTTCGAAAGGTCCACCACAACGGTGCGGGCCGGCGGCCGGGGCACGAACTGCACGATGATGCCGCGCTCTTCGAACGGGTTCGTCTCGCCGCCGAAGAGCCGGTACTTCGTCTTGTCGATGCGGTCTTGCAGCCGGAAGTACCAGCTTTCGATGCGCGCCGTGTTCTCATCGCCGATGAGCCGGCGGCTCAGGTCCGCGCCCTGCGCCGTGAACTGCGACCGGTGGCCGTAGGCGAAGCCCATCCCGGCGAGGCACAGCACGAGCACCGCCACCAGAACGCGCCGCCGGGTGATGCGCCAGGGCGATGGGCTCGGTACAGTCTCCGCGGCGGGTGTGAGTTCGTCTCCTGGCGAGACGGACGCCCCTGCAGCTTCTGCGAGAGGCACAGGAATCTCCGGCCCTGCCACCTGGGACCGACCGAAGGGTAGAGCCTTTCGCAACACCGCCGCAATCGTACATCCGGCAGCGCCCGATGCAATTGCTACGATTTCGAAATCAGCGAAGCAGCGTCTCCACGCTTCGCCCGAACTTCACCGGGTCCCGCGTGTCGATCGTCACGCTGTGCACATCCACGCCGAGCGCCTCGTACTCGCGCAGCTTCGCCAGGCACTCCTCGGCGTTGCCCGCAAACCCGAGGTCGTCGAGCAGCGGCTTCGGGATGGCCGCCGCACCCGCCGCCGAGCCCTGCTCGTTGAACGTCTTGCGGATCATCGCCACCTCGTCGGCGTAGCCGAACCGCGAAAGCTGGCGGTAGTAGAAGTCGCCCATGCGCGCAATGTAGAACGCGAGGAACCCTCGCCCCGCGTCTCGCGCGTTCGGGTCGTCGCTCACCGTCACGCCGCCCGCTTTCACCTCCACCGACTCCGGGTCGCGCCCGGCCTCGGCCACCCACTTCCGGAACTGATCGATCTCCGCCTTCAGCGCGCTCTGCGGGATCATCGCCGGCATCCAGCCGTCGGCGACCTCCGCGGTCATCTTCACGCTCTTCGGGTTCAGCGTCGCGAGGAAGATCGGGATGTGGTCGCGAACCGGTTTGAACCGCAGCGTGAACCCGCGCTCCATCTTGAACCACCTGCCCGAATACACGAGCTTCTCGCCGCGCATCAGCATGTTGATGATCTCGACGGTCTCGCGCAGCCGCGCGATCGACGGCTGGAACGGCACCCCGTGGAAGTGCTCGATGACGTTCGCGCTCGATGCGCCCAGCCCGATGATCGCCCGCCCGTTGCTCCATTCGTCGAGCGTCGCGAAGTGCTGCGCAAGCGCGCCCGGCGTGCGCGAATAGGCGTTGACGATGCCCGTCGCCAGCTTCAGCCGCTCGGTCTTTTCGGCAATCGAAATGAGCAGCGAAAACGCGTCGCGCGCCCAGCCCTCCGGTACCCAGAAGGAGTCGATGCCGGTCTCGTCGGCGATCTTCGCCAGCGCGATTGCGTCCTCCTTCTCCATGTCGAACTGCCACGTAATCATCAGCGAGAGCTTTCGTGTCACTCGCGCACCCCCTGGGTCAGACGTCACACCAGCGTACTGGCCGAGGGCGAACGGGACACTCCGCGCTCAATGGCGGGCTCGAAGTGGGACGGACGGCTTCTGTGCTAGTGCTTCGCCAGCCACCCCGTGATCGTCTCGGCCAGCCACTCGCCGCGCTCCAGGTGCACCTGGTGGCTCGCGCCGTCGGCCTGCACGAAGTCGGCGTCCGGGATCGCCCTGGCGGTGTCCGCGACGAGCGCCGGCGGCGCCAGGAAGTCGTGCTCCCCGGTGATGAGCAGCGCCGGGCAGCGAATCTCGCCCGCGCGCGATCGGCTGATGTTCCCGCCCGCCTCCATGACCGCCCGGAACGCTTTCGCGGCGGTCTGCGTCATGATGCGGGCGTTCGCCTCCCCGTACGTCGCCTTCATATACGCGGAGAACTCCTGCATCGGCGGGATCGGGTTGTCCACCACCGACGCCATGACCTCGGCCATCTCGAAGTTGCTCCCGAGCGTGCCCGCCGACCCCCACGCCACCAGCGCGCCGACCGCCTCGGGCTTTAGCACCGCCATCAGCAGCGCGTATTCGCCGCCATCGCTGAAGCCCACGATCCGGGCGGGCGTGGCATGCAACGCCTCGAGCATCGCCAGGAAGGTTCGCGCGTCCTCGGCGTAGTACGCTGGCGTGTAGGTCCGGGGCTGCGGCCCCGATTTCCCCGAGCCCGGCAGGTCGGCCGCGATCACCCGGAAGCTCCGCTGCAGCGCCTCGCGGAGCCCGGCCAGCTCTGCGATGCTCCCGCCCCAGCCGGGCAGCAGCAGGAGCGGCTCCCCGCTCCCCGACTCCTCGTAGTAGACCCGCTTGTCGCCGTCTTCGAACCAGGCCATCGCCCGCCTCCATCGCCGCGGTGTGTGCCAGCGTCCCGGCAGCGGCTCGTGGGCGTCATGCTGGCTCGCAGGCGCCCCGCCTGCATGAGGCGAACACCCCATCTTTCTGGCTCAGCCCGCCAGCTCCACCTCGGGCAGCAGGCCGTGCTGGACCGCGAACAGGCTCGCGCCCGCGCGATTCGAAGCGCCGATCTTGGCGTAGATGTGCTCGACGTGGTTCCCGGCGGTCTTCGGGGAGATCACCAGGCGGTCCGCGATCTGCCGGTTCGAAAACCCGCGCGCCACCAGCCTGAGCAGCTCCACCTCCCGCGCCGTGAGCCCCGCCGGACCCTCCCGCCGCCAACGCCTGGGCCATACGTGCGTGCTGTTCGATCATCCCGTCGAGCTCGCGGTACCCGCCCCGGGCGAAGCCGAGCACCGTCTGTACGCGCTGCAGCGCGGGCCGCCCGGCGCCCATGCGCCGCATCCCCAACACCTGCGCGCGCAGGCTGCGCAGCCCGTAGACGTACTTGTCCGCCTTCAGCCCCAGGTCGTCGCCGAACCACTTCGCCTGTTCGTGCGCGTCGGTGTGGCAGCCCACGTTCACGAGCAGCGTCGTGTAGTACACGACCGCCCGCTGTTCGCCATCGAGCCCCAGCCGCTCGGCCAGGCGCAACCCGATGAGGCACTGGCGCAGCACGTGCTCCATCGGCTGCCCGAAGCCGAGGTCGATGCCGAGCGACAGCGCGCCCAAAAGTTCGGCGAGCCGCACCCGCGGCCGGTCCCATCCGCGTTCACGCGCGAAGTGTACTGTCGCCGCTCGCCCCCTGCCGCGGTTCTGCAGGACGGGCGCGAACTGCGTCGAGCCTTTCCGCCCGAAGTGCTATCGTGCAGGGCCGCCCTGTGCGGTGCGATGGAGGTTGGCGTGGGCGATTACGGCTGGGCGAAGTCCGCGAAGGCCTGGATCGCGCACCAGGACCAGGGCGAAACAAACCGGGAACTGCTCCTCGACCCGATCATGCTGCGCCTCGCCGGCGACGTGCGGGACGCCCGCGTGCTCGATGTGGGCTGTGGCGAAGGTCGGTTCGGGCGGATGCTCGCCGCCCGTGGCGCCACGGTCGTCGGCCTCGACCCGACCCGGACGCTGGTGTCCGAAGCGTCC
>JBLNCO010000417.1:0-2876 GCA_050260715.1 Hyphomicrobiales bacterium
ATGGCTGAACCAGCAGGGTAGGCGCGGGCGCGTGGTGCATCAGGTAGCCGCACACGTTCAGCAGGACTTCCGTTCCGCCGCATTGCGCGCTCTTGACGAACACCACACGCTCGCAGGACGATGAAGGCGTGAGCGAGTCCATGATCTCGCGCAGGAACGGGGTACGGTCTGTGCGCCAGGGCCCCGGCTCGGGCGAGGTGTTATCTAGGATGCGGTTCTGGTCTGCCCACTGGCTCACGGTGAGGCGCGGCGGGGGCAGGATGGCCTCCGTTGCCTCCCGCCAGACCTGGAGCGTCCTGGAGGCCCTATTGCGCGTCGGCATGGATTCCCCGGAGACATTCCTCGAGCTCGTCGCGGAGAACTCCCCGCACTTCGGTTTCGGGACGATTCGCCAAACGCGCGGCCAGACGGTCGGGCAGCATGAGCACGCGATCCTTCAGCGCGCCCAGCCGTTCCGCCCAGACTTTCCGCACGTCGGCAGCGGGAAGTAGAGCGCCGCGCTTCTGATCGCGCTCGATCTCGCGAAGTTCAGCGAGCGCGACTTCTTTGCGCCGCCGTGCCTCGTTCTGCGAGACCTTTGCGCGTTTGTCAGCTTTGGAGAGTGCCATAGAAAGAAGGGCGCCGTAACTGCCCGATGAACGCACCGGGCTTTGCGGCGCCCGCCACAGAAGGAACAACTACACCGTCGTGACGTGGGAAAGGAGAAAAGCCACGCGGGAGACGGCCCGCCGGATTCGTCAGGTCCGGCCCCGAAATCGAAAACTACTCCGGTACGAGCACAACGGTCAGATCAACCTGTTGCACTTGGGGGACGGGGGCATCAGGAGTCCCGCTCGCGAACCGCAGGAACCGAACCCCCGCCGTGACTACTGGGTTCACCGAAAAGAACCGGCCTGCGACAGTCGGCCCGCCGAATTCGACGGCCACGTACCAACTGCTGTCGAGGTCGTGGAACGTGAACCAGGTCTGCTGATCCTCGGATACTTCGACGAAGAACGGCGCCTCGGTCCAATTCGCCGGAGCGTAGATGCCCGCCATCCTGCGATCGGCAATGTCCAGGATGCTACTGCGGGACTGTCCGGCCTCAATGGTTGCCGTCCGCAGTTCCCGCATATTACGCCGGCCCCACGACGCCGTGAACGCCCAGCTTGCACGGGACGGTCACCGTAGCCGCTCCCGCTGCTTTGACTGCCGCGCCCACGAGCGGCTTGCTACCCGTTCCGGCGGTCTTCGTCAGATTAGAAGTCGCGGAAGCGTAGTACAGTTTGTCGCCGGCGGCGATATCGTCAGTCGCCACCTTCGGCAGAGTGAACACGCCCGTGGTATCAATCTCCACGTCCGCGCCGGCCTCCGCGTCAAACGCGGCCACGCCGATCAGTGAACCGATCACGACCAACTGGCCCGACGTAACCCCGCCGGCGGGTGCCGTGACGGTGATGGTATTTCCCGATTGAATGAAGTTCTTCATCGCTCAAATTCCTCTCGAAGTCTGAATTGTGAATTTTTTCGGTTGCGGAGACTGCAACCGTGCAATCTCCGCATCAATCGCCGCCAGCGCGTCTTGCTGGCGCGAGAACTCGACGCTCTTGTCGCCGTGGCCAACGCGAATCGTGCCGATGGTCCGCACGATCTCATCGCGTCGGGCTTGGAGCTCTTCGAGCGTCATGGCTCAGGCGTTCCCCTTGTAGGCGCCTCGGTAATCCACGCCGCCCGCGCCGAAGTCGAGCCGCGCCCGGATCTCTACGCCGTCAACGTCGAAGCCGTTGCGGGTTTCGATGTTCACGCCCTCGAAGCCGGCGAGGTAGGCGTACTCGATGACCGGCAGCACGGCCGGGTCCGCGAACACGTACCAGGCGGTCGCGGAGATGGCGGTATCGAGCCGCGGATCGACCACCAGTTGCAGTTTGCCCGCGAACGGGTTCACATCATCCGTGGCCGTCGCGTAGATCGAAGCCAGGAACTTTTCCGCCGTGGTTTCGAGCGCCGCCGGAACGAGCAAAAACTTCGGCGTCGCATTGATCGGCGTTGTTCCGTCGATGCCCTTCATGCCGCGCAGGGCCAGCCGCGCCGCGCTGATGGTCGTTTCGCCGATGGCGGCGCCGGGCGATGCCAGATTGCCGTGGTCCGCGTGGAAAAGGGCCTTGGTGTCGCCCAGCTTCGGCCCGGCCGCGGTGTTCTCCGCGAGCTTCTTCGCGAGGAAACCGTTCTCGAACTCCTGCGCCGCCATGCCCCAGCCGGAAGCGATATCGGCCAGCAGACCCAGGTCATCGTTGATGACCAACTGCCGCGACATACCGAACACCTTGCCGAAGGTCGAGACGGAGTAGCTTTCTTTCCCGTCTACGATGGACCCGCGCTTGAACTCGCCGTGCTCGTTGACCTTTTCGAGCGTCGGCAGTTCGCCGCGCCGAACGAGATTGCGCCCCTTGAAGTCGGGATGGGACGCGCCGCGCTTGCACACCACCTTCAGGCCGCTCGGAGCCACCTGGTAGGCTTGTGCCACGGCCTTGTTGGCGAACACGCCCACGACGTTCGCCAGGTCGGAGGTCGTGTTGAGAGACCGCGTGATGATCTCGGCATCGCTGCCCAGCGTGGACAGCCCCCGCTGCCGCAGCAGCTCGCGCGCCACGTCCGCCAGCCGCCGCCCCACGAACGGCCGCGCCTGGTCGCTCGGTTTGAACGCCGGGTCGATCCGGCAGTACAGGGCCTCGCCCGCGGCCCGCGTGATTTCTTCGGGCGTCGCCTCGCGCGTCACCGTGGCCGGCGCGCGGTTGTCGATGGTGGGCGTGTTCTTCGCCGCCTCGCGGATGATCGCGGTTCGCGCGTCTTCCAGCGTGGCGTTGCGCTGAATCAAGTCTTCCGCGAAAGCCGTCTGC
>JBLNCO010000418.1:0-4562 GCA_050260715.1 Hyphomicrobiales bacterium
CAGCGCAACACCTTCACGGGCCGCCTCACCGAGCGGATGTTCGACGCCATCTTCGCGCGTGCCCGCGAGCTCGCCGGTCTCCCGGCCGCCGCCGAGCCTTCGCCCTAGCGGAACCGGAAGCCGGGTGCGATACCGGCGCTCTTCGCCCATTCGCCCGCCGGCATCTTCTTGCCGCCCGCCGGCTGCACGCGCAGCACCCGCAGCACGCCGCCGTTCAGGCGCACATCGAAGCCTTCGTCGTCGATCTTGAGCACGCGGCCGGGCATGCCGGGCGCTATTTCGCCCGTCAGGCGGCAGTCGAAGATGCGGAAGCGATCGCCTTCGTACGTGGTCCAGGCGCCCGGCTGCGGATTGCACCCGCGGATGAGCGCGTGCACGCGCGCGGCCGGTTCGTACCAGCGGATCTCGGCGTGCTGGTCGCGGCATGGCGGTTCGTAGGTCGAAAGCTCGTGCCGCTGGTCGATACGCGGAGCCTCGCCCTTTGCCACCAGTTGCACCGCTTCGGCCATCGCGTCGACGCCCATCGGGAAGAGCCGATCGAAGTAGATGGACCCGACCGTATCTTCGGGGCCGATGGGCACGGTCTTCTGGAGCAGGATCGGGCCGGTATCGATGCCCTGGTCGGGCCAGAAGACGGTCAGCCCGGTCTCGGCCTCCCCGTTGATGATGGCCCAGTTGATCGCGGAACTGCCGCGGTGGAGGGGGAGCAGGCTCGGGTGATACTGAATGGTGCCCAGCGCCGGGAACCCGAAGATGTCGTCCGGGAGGATGTCGGTCACGAAGGCCATCACGCACAGGTCGGATTCGATGCTGCGCCAGCGGGCGAGGACGCCGGGGTCGGCCTTCAACGCTGCGGTCGGCGCGGGGGCGAGCCCTGCCGCTTCCGCCGCTGCCCAGAGTGCATCGGGACGGCCGCCTTCGGGCGTCGCCGGCGCGCTCACGCCTACCACATCAACGCCGTCGCTGCGCAAGCGGTTGAACACCGCCTCGCCGAACGCCGCCTGCCCGATGATTGTTACCCGCATCCGCGTCCTCCCCATCAAAGATGTGCGTGCGTGCGCAGCGTACCGTAGACTGAGCCAACACATGCACCACGCCGATGGTACAGGGACGGTCCGGGGCGACGCGACGCACGTCGCCCCTGCGCGCCGGGGCTAACGCATCCCACACAGCCCCGCGCCGTTGCCGCGCATCCGGTTCGACCAGGAGACAGTCCCTTGATTTGCGTTCAACCCGCCCGCCTCGCCGACGTCGCGGCCATCCACGAGCTCGTGACCTTTTGGGCCGACCGCGGCGAAATGCTTCACCGCTCCCCCGGCGAGATCTTCGAAGCCATCCGCGACTTCCGTGTGGCCCGCATCGACGGCGAACTGGTCGGCTGCGGCTCGCTCCACATCCTCGGCGCCGACCTCGCCGAGGTCCGGTCGCTCGCCGTGCGCGAAAACGTCCAGGCGAAGGGCATCGGCGCCGCCATCGTCCGCGATTGCGTCGAAGATGCTAGCCAGTTCGGCATCGAGCGGGTGTTCGCGCTCACCTACAAACCCGGGTTCTTCGAAAAGCAGGGCTTCCGCATCGCGAACGTGATGGAGTTCCCACAGAAGGTGTGGGGCGAGTGCGTCCGTTGCCCCTTCTTCACCAACTGCAAAGAGGTCGCGGTCGTGCTCGACCTGGCGGAATCGAAGGACCTCTCGGTACCCCTCGCCCGCTAGCGCCCCCCAACGCTACGCTCCTTCGACCACGACCTCGTCGCCCAGCCTCACCTTGCCCGGCGCAAGCACCGAGAGGTAGAGGCCCGCGCACGCGTCGTTCAGCGTGCCGGCCGCCTTCAGCACCGCGGGCACGCTCTCGCCGCGTTCCGGGTCGAGGGTGATCATCTGGCAGCGCCGGTCCTGTTCGGTCACGGCGAGCCGCACGTCGCCGATGCTCAGGACCTGCCCCACGAGCTGCGCCTCGCCGAACGGAGGCACGTCCGCCTCCACCACCAGGTTCATCCGGAAACGGCGATGGTCGTCGGGCACGCCACCCTGCTCCGCGAGCGCCCGGATCGTCGCGGTCGAAATCAGCGATACGTACGCCACGTCCTGGTTGCCGCGGTAATCGGAGTGCAGGTGGATCGGCCGGCCCGCGCGCCGCTCGATATCCTGGCGCAGCTCGTCGCTGGCGATGTCCAGTACCTTGCCGGCCGGTGTTGTCACGTCGACCTCCAGGCGGCCCACGCCTATCGCCCGGACGGCCGGCTGGTACTGCAGCATCTCGCTGCATTCGCGAGCGGTGAGCCACGGAAAGGCCGAGTGGTCGCCGTCCTGCACGAAGCTGAACCAGCGGTCGCCGGGGATGCCCGTGAAGGTGATGCGCGCCTCGTCCAGGGCTTCGCCCCGCATCGACTTCACCGGGTACCGCGTGATGTACCGGACTGTCCCGAATGTGCTCATGCTCCCCCTCCAGCGAGCGGTCAGACTACCGCGCGGAGGTGGGAGTGGCCAGCGGCGTTTAGGGGCGAACCGCGCCGCCGACGCTACCGGCCTTCTTCGCCTCGATGATCGCGTCGAGTTCGACCTTCAGGCGGTCGAGCACGGTGTCGTAGGGGAAGGCGCCGAGCTCCTCTTCGCCGCGCTTCAGGTTCACGAAGGTCGGTGCGCACCAGAGGCCGAGGTCGGCGTCGTCCGTTTCGCCCGGGCCGTTCACGCGGCAGCCCATCACCGCGATGGTGATGTTGTAGTCCTTCGCGTAGGCGGCCATCTCCTTCACCTTGAAGGCGAGGTCCACGAAGGCCTCGTTCTCCACGCGGCTGCAGCTCGGACAGCTGATGATGTTTAGCCCCTCGCCGAAGTTCTTCGGGACCGAGCGGAAGCGCCCGGCTTCGATGTCCGCGATGATCTGGTTCCCGACTTCGACCTCGCGCCACTTTTCGGCGAACGGCAGCGTCAGCGAGACACGCAGCGTGTCGCCGATCCCCTCGGTCAGGAGCTGTTCGAAGGCGATGCGCGTCTTGATGGCGCCGTCGGGCAACATGCCCGCCTCGGTCACGCCGAGATGCAGCGGCACGTCCGGCCGCGCGGCCGCGAAGCGCCGGTTCCCCGCGACCACCTTCCGCGGGTCGCTGTCCTTGAGCGAAACGACGTACCGGTCGAAGCCGAGGCCGTCGAGGATGGCGCAGTGCTGGAGCGCGCTCTCGACCATCGCCGAAACGCCGTCGAGCCCGGGCTCGTCGGCTCCTTCGAACTTCACCGCCATCTCGGGGTCGACCGACCCGCAGTTCACGCCGACGCGCAGCGCGCAGTCGTTCGCCGCGGCGGTCTCGGCGATGAACGCGACCTTGTCGCGCACGGACTTCTGCTTTTCGTGGTGGTAGAGATGGCCCGGGTTGTAGCGCACCTTGTCGACGTGCGGCGCGACCTGCGTCACGAGGCGGTAGTTCTCCTGCAGGTCCACCACGAGGTTCGCCTGCGGCACGCGCGCCCGGACTTCCGCGAGGGCGGCCACGTCCTTCGGGTTATCGACGGCCACGCGCACGAGGCCCGCGCCCGCCCGGTGCAGCATCTCGGCCTGCGCGACGGTCGCTTCGATGTCCTGCGTCCGCGTCGCGCACATGGATTGCACGACGAGGGGGTTTCCCCCGCCGATGGTGACGCTGCCCGCACGAACGGGCCGGGAACTGGCGCGCTTCATATCTGCGAGTGTATCAGCGGCAGGCCGTAGCCGCGGTCGTTCCGCTTACCGCGCCTTCCGCCTTCGCGGCGAGCGCTGTTAGCCCTTTGCGAGGTCGGTGACAGGCGGGCGAACGCGGGTGACGGATCGCGCGAATCTGCCACCGGCGCCCGGTCACCCAACGGCCACGGACGCGACACCGGTTGCGCGTTGTTCTGTCACCGAAGCCGCCTGAACAATCGCACCATCTAACCGACAACCCCGGGGAAGAGGTTGGAGGTTGTGGTGTCTGTTCGGGGGAAAACCATGGAATGGCCGTCAGCAGAAGTGCAGGTGGAGGCTGAACCAGGGCAGCCGAATCGCCTGTCGCTTGAAGAACAGCAACAGCTCGTCATGCAGTATGCGCCGCTCGTGCGCCGCGTCGCCCGGTCGCTACCGCTCGAAATCCCGGGGCTCCTCGAATTCGAGGATGCCGTTGGCTATGGCACCTGCGGGCTCGTCGAGGCGGTCCGCCGCTACGACCCGTCGAAGGGCACGAATTTCCACGCCTACGCGGTGCGCCGCATTCGCGGGTCGATGATCGATGCGTTCCGCCGCATGGACCGGCTGAGCCGCACGATGCGCCAGAAGGCCCGCGATGTGCAGCGCGCCCAGGGCGAGCTCGAAATGACGCTCGGCCGCACGCCGAACGAAGGCGAAACCGCCGCCCACCTGGGCATCAGCATCGAGCAGTACCGCGAAGCCGCGTCGAATTCGAAGTGGGTCACCGTCTCGCTCGACCGCATGCTCGAAAAGGACGACGACGGCGATTCCTTCCCGGCGGCCGAGATGCCCACGGCCGACGAGGACATCGATTTCACCCACAGCTTCGAAGAAAAAGAACTCTACGAGGACCTGGCGAAGGCCGTCCAGGG
>JBLNCO010000419.1:0-3192 GCA_050260715.1 Hyphomicrobiales bacterium
CTCACGATGATGCTCGCGGGCGTCTCCATCGGCGACTACACGAACATCGGCCCGGGCCTGCTGATGAATCACGGCCACGTCATCATCGACGGCCACACCTGGATCGGGCCGAACTGCTCCATCGCGCCGTTCGTGACCATCGGCCTCGATACGGGCGGCCCCGACGTGGCCTACGACGGCCCGGACATCGGCGCGAACGTCTTCATCGGGACCGGCGCGAAAATCCTCGGGCGGGTGCGGGTCGGGCACAACGCCCGCATCGGCGCGAACGCGGTCGTCCTGCGCGACGTGCCCGACAACAGCACCGCGGTCGGCGTCCCCGCGCGCATCCTCCCGCACGAAACCGAATTCGGCGCCGCTGTCCGCGTCCCCGACGCGGGGCAACCGCACGGCCAGGGGGAGCCGTAGCCTCCCGCGCGAGATCGGCTCAGCAGGTGTTTGGGAGCGCCGTTTCGCCCATCAGGTAGCGGTCGATGCCGCGCGCGGCCTGCCGGCCCTCGGCGATCGCCCACACGATGAGCGACTGGCCGCGGGTCATGTCACCCGCGGTGAACACGCCCGGCACGTTCGTCATCTTGTCGGCGTCCGCCTTCACGTTGCCGCGGGCATCGAGCTCGACGCCGAACTGCTCGAGCAGCGGGCCGCGCTCGGGGCCGGTGAAGCCCATCGCGAGCAGGAGCAGGTCCACTTCTTCCTCGAACTCCGACCCGGGAATCTCCCGCATCTGCTGACGGCCATCCGGCCCGGGAACCCATTCGAGCCGCACGCCGTGGAGCTTCTTCAGCTTCCCGTTCTCGCCCGAAAGGGACTTCGTCAGGATCGAGTAGTCGCGGACACCGCCCTCCTCGTGCGCCGAAGAGACGCGGTAGATCATCGGGTAGGTCGGCCAGGGCATCGCCTCGGTGCGCGCCGCCGGCGGCATCGGCAGCAGTTCGTACTGGAGCACTTCGCGCGCGCCCTGCCGGTGGGCCGTGCCCAGGCAGTCCGCGCCGGTGTCGCCTCCACCAAGGATGATGACCCGCTTTCCCGTCGCCAGGATCTGGTTCGGCACCGTGTCGCCCGCACCGACCTTGTTTTGCTGCGGCAGGTACTCCATCGCGAAATACGTGCCCTCGAGCTCGCGGCCCGGCACCTCCAGGTCGCGCGGCTGCGTGGCCCCGCCCGCAAGGCAGATGGCATCGAACTGCTCGCGCAGCTCCGCGGCCGTGATATCGACCCCGACGTTCACGCCCGGCCGGAACACCACGCCCTCGGCCTCCATCTGCGCGAGCCGCCGGTCGAGGAACCGCTTCTCCATCTTGAAGTCGGGGATGCCGTAGCGCAGCAGCCCACCGATGCGGTCTGCGCGTTCGAACAGGGTCACCGAATGACCGGCGCGCGCGAGTTGCTGGCTCACCGCGAGGCCCGCCGGCCCCGATCCCACGACGGCGACCGACTTCCCCGTCCGCTTCTTCGGTGGCTGCGGAACGATCCAGCCGTTCGCCCAGGCGTGCTCGACGATCGTCAGTTCGACCTGCTTGATGGTGACCGGGTCGTTGTTGATCCCCAGCACGCACGCCGCCTCGCAGGGCGCCGGGCAGAGCCGCCCCGTGAACTCGGGGAAGTTGTTCGTTGCATGGAGGCGATCGATCGCCTCGCGCCAGCGGTCCCGGTACACGAGGTCGTTCCAGTCGGGGATGATGTTCCCGACCGGGCAGCCCTGGTGGCAGAACGGGATGCCGCAGTCCATGCACCGCGCCGCCTGCCGCCGCAGCCGCTCCTCCGGGAAGTCCTCGTACACCTCGAGCCAGTCGCGGACGCGCTCGGCCACGGGACGGCGCGTGGGCGTGTCCCGGTCGTACTCCATGAACCCGGTCGGCTTAGCCACGCGCAGCCCCCACCGTATGCCCGGTCTTCGACTCGACCTGGCGCGCCTGCTGCTGTTCGTTCAGCACGCGCCGGTACTCCTTCGGCATGACCTTCACGAACCGTTGGGCGCTCGCCGGCCAGTCCCGCAATAGCCCTTCCGCCACGGTGCTGCCCGTGTACTCCAGGTGCCGGGCCATCAGGCCCTGCACGAGCTCCAGGTCTTCCTCTTCGACCAGCGGCTCCAGGTCGATCATCTCGAGGTTGCAGTGGTCTTTGAACGTGCAGTCGGGGTCGTACACGTAGGCGATGCCGCCGCTCATGCCTGCGCCGAAGTTCCGGCCCGTCTTGCCGATGACCACCACGCGGCCGCCCGTCATGTACTCGCAGCAGTGGTCGCCGGTGCCTTCGACCACGGTCACCGCGCCCGAATTGCGCACCGCGAACCGCTCGCCGGCCACGCCCCGGAAGAACGCGGCGCCGCTCGTCGCGCCGTACAGCGCCACGTTGCCGATGACGATGTTCTCCTCGGGCACGAAGGTCGATCCCGCCGGCGGCCGGACGATGAGCTTGCCCCCGGAGAGGCCCTTGCCCACGTAGTCGTTCGCGTCGCCATCGAGCCGCAACGTGATCCCGGACGGCACGAAGGCGCCGAAGCTCTGACCGGCCGAGCCGGTGAGCCGTACTTCGATCGTGTCGTCGGGCAGACCGGTGAAGCCATAGCGCCGCGTGAGCTCGCTCCCCAGCATCGTCCCGACCGTGCGGTTCACGTTCCGTACGGGCATTTCGATGACCACGCGTTCGCCCCGCTCGAGCGCCGGTGCCGCCCGGCGAATGAGTTCGTTGTCGAGGGCCTGTTCGAGCCCGTGGTCCTGCGTGGTCACGCAGTGAGTGGCCACGTCCTCGCCGACCTCGGGCCGATAGAGAATCGCCGAGAAATCGAGCCCCTGGGCCTTCCAGTGGTCGACCGCGCGGCGCATGTCGAGCAGGTCGCTGCGGCCGATCATCTCGTCCATGGTGCGGAAGCCGAGCTGCGCCATGTACTCGCGCACTTCCTGCGCGATGAACCGGAAGAAGTTGACGACGTGCTCAGCCTTGCCGGTGAACTTCTCGCGCAGCTTCGGGTTCTGGGTCGCGATGCCAACCGGGCAGGTGTCGAGGTGGCAGACGCGCATCATCACGCACCCCATGACCACGAGCGGCGCGGTCGCGAACCCGAACTCCTCGGCGCCAAGCAGCGCCGCGACCACTACGTCGCGGCCGGTCTTCAGCTGGCCATCGACCTGCACCACGATGCGGTCGCGGAGCTTGTTCACGACGAGCGTCTGCTGGGTCTCGGCGAGGCCG
>JBLNCO010000420.1:0-5490 GCA_050260715.1 Hyphomicrobiales bacterium
GTTGGTCCCCGGCTCCGCCTGGGGTCGAAGGCGCCCCCGGCGGTCGTCGCCCTTGAGCCGGGCCTCGATCTCGGCGGCGACCGTCGGGACGCAGGTTTCGCAAATCCCGTGGGCGATGCCGTGTTCGCCCCAGGCGATCACACGCCGGCACCACGCACAGAACACCGTGGGTTGCTGCTGCTCTTGCTCTGCCATTTCAACTCCCGATTGTCCCGCCACGCGTCCTGTTCACCTCACGGGCATAGAAGTACGTCAGGCAGCATGGACCAAACGAGTGCTCGAAATGTGTCGATGTGGTGAACGTTGGGAACCCGGTTTGTCGGATTCGAAGCCCTGATCGCTCCCGTGCGCCTTTTCACTTGTGCCGCGATCCCGCAACCTGTGGCCAGTGGCGCAGGCAACCGTACCCCCGGCACCACCACCAGCCTCGCGGCTGAGCGGGCTTACGCAGGCCGAGGCACAGCGCCGCGCTGAAGCCGGGCTGAGCAACATCGACACCAGCCGCCAGCGCACCGACGGCGATGTCGTCCGTTCGAACGTCCTCACGTTCTTCAACGTGGTGCTGGCGGCGCTCATCCTCGCGCTCTTCGCGGTGGGCGAATTCCGCGACGCGCTGTTCGTCGGCCTCGTCGTTGCCGCGAACGTGGCCGTGTCCACCCTCCAGGAGCTGAAGGCGACGCACACCCTCCGCGAGCTCGTCGCGCTGACGGCCCCCCACGCAACGGTCGTGCGCGACGGCGTCGAAGCGCCGATCCTCGCGGAAAACGTCGTGCAGGGCGACCTGATTCACCTGCAGCAGGGCGACCAGGTGGTGGCCGATGGCCGCATCGTCGACCGGGTGGCGGAGGTCGATGAGTCGCTGCTGACCGGCGAATCGGACTCGGTGCTGAAGGAGCCGGGAGCCGAGCTTCGATCCGGCAGCTTCTGCACCGCCGGGGATTGCTACTATGTCGCCGAAAAGGTCGGGAACGAGGCGTACGCCGTGCGGCTCAACGCCGAGGCGCGGCAGCTGGTCAAGCGCTCGTCGCCGCTGATGATCCGGTTCAACCGCATCCTGCGCGTGCTGCTCACGGCCACGGCGGTGCTCGGGGTGCTGCTGCTCATCCAGTACAACAACGAGGACCGCGGCTTCCGGAATTCGATCCGCGATACGGCCGCGACGATCACCACGGTAGTCCCCACCGGCTTGTTGCTTGGCATGACCGTCGCGTTCGCGGTCGGGGCCGTGCGGGTGTCGCGCTCGGGCGCCATCGTGCAGGACATCAGCGCGGTCGAGGCGCTCAACTACACCGACGTCATCTGCTTGGACAAGACGGGAACCATCACCGCCAACCGCCTCCGGCTCCACGACATCCACTGGGTGCCCGGCTGCGAGAAGGATCGCGGGTGGCTCGCCGCCTTCGCCGCTGCGACCGCCGGCGACAGCAAGACCGCCGGTGCGCTCGCCGATGCGCTCGCCGCCGAATCGAATGGCGGCCGGCCCGATGGGGCCGTGCCGTTCAACTCGGAGCGGCGCTGGAGCGCGCTGCGGCTCGAGCGGATGGGCGAACGGCGCGTGTTCATGCTCGGCGCCCCCGAAACGGTGCTCCCGCTCTCCAGCGAACCGGACGGCGACCTCCGGGAGGCCTACCGCGAGGCGAGCGAGCAGGGCCTGCGCGGAGTGGTCTTCGCGGAGACCGACCGGCTGCCGCAACCCGATGGCCCTATGCCGTCTGTTCGGCCGCTGGCACTACTGCTCATCGGCGACGAGCTGCGGCCCGAAGTGCGCGGGGCGTTCGGCATGATGGAGCGCCTGGGCATCGAACCGAAGCTCATTTCGGGCGACAACCCGGGGACGGTTGCGGCACTCCTCGGGCAACTCGGGATCAAGACGAAGGGCGGCGCAATCTCGGGCGCGGAGCTCGATACCCTCAGCCCGGAGTCATTCGCGAAGGCCGTCGAAGAGAACAGCGTGTTCGGCCGCATCGCCCCTGCCCAAAAGGCGCAGATCGTGCAGGCGCTGCGCGACGCCGGGCACTTCGTCGCGATGGTCGGCGACGGCGCGAACGACGTCCAGGCGCTGCGCACCGCCGACGTGGCCGTGGCGATGGAGTCGGGGACGGCGACAGCCCGCGCCGTGGCGGGGATCGTGCTCATGAAGGACTCGTTCACCGCGCTCATCCAGGGCGCCAGCGAAGCAACGGCGGTGCTCGGGAATTCGGCCCGGCTGAGCAAGCTGTTCATCTGCAAGAGCCTTTACGCCTACCTGCTCATCGTCGCCACGAACATGCTCGGGCTCGACTTCCCGTTCCTGCCGCGGCAGGGCTCGGTCACGGCGCTCCTCACGCTCGGCATCCCGGCGGTCTTCATCTCCATCAGCATCCCGCCGCCCGAAGCGGGCCGGGACTTCACGCGCAACGTGCTGCGGTTTGCGCTCCCGGCGGCGCTCGCGCTCGCGTCGGCGGCGGTCATCGTCCACCTCATCACCGAAGGCGTGCTCGGCCGCGACATTGAGGAGGCGCGCACACTCGTCTCGCTTACCGTCGGGATTACGGGGCTGTTCTTCATGGTCGAAGTGCTTGGCTTCGAAGGCGCCTCGTGGCGGAGCCTGACCCGCCCGGTGCTGACGACCGTGCTCGGGGCCCTGCTCGTCGCCGGGTTCCTGCTGACCATCTACACCGACTCCCTGCGCGAGTTCTTCGACTTCCAGCCGGTCTCGACCGACGACTGGGTCATCGTCCTCACCGCCGTTGCGGCATCGCTCGCGGGCCAGTACCTGCTGACGCGCTACTGGCAGCAGGTGATCGATGTGCTCACGGCGAAACCGAGCCGGCGCGACGAGTTGCGCGGCCGCGCGGTCTGATCGCTCCTTCTTCGCGACGCGCTTGATACTCCGCGCGCGGCGCCGGTGAGCGCGGCGGAGGCCTGCCGCTGCTACCGTCCTCGCAATGGAGAATCGCTCGCCCGACCTGCTCGAGTACTACACGTGCTACTTCCGCGAGGGGATGGCCGATATCTCGCGGTCGAACCCACCGCCGTTCGAAGTCGAGGTGCCCTGCGGACAGCAGGACGAGGGGCTCGAATACGTGCCGCCTACCGGCGCGGCGGAGCTGCGCGAGGCCATCGCGCGGCGCTATCGCACGGTGCATGCGGACGAAGTCGTGCTGGCGGCGGGTGCGTCCGAGGCGTTGGCGGCCATCGGGTTCGCGTTCACCCGCCCGGGCGGCTGCGTGACGGCGGACCGCGGCACGTATCCGAGCTTCACCGAGGCGGTGACGACGGCCGGCGGCCAGCTCGCCGTGTCGTCCGGGCCGGTGCCGGGCGCCATGCTCGCGGCGATCTGCAACCCGACGGTCCCCGATGGCAGGCTCGTCGACGCCGCGTGCCTTGCGCGCCAGGCGGCCGCCTGCGGCGCCGTCCTCGTGGCCGACGAGGTCTATCGCGACCTCGTCCCCTCGGGCTCCCCGGCGCCCGCCGCCGCCGACTGCGACGAACGCGCGATGAGCGTCGGCGGCCTTTCGAAGCCGCTGGGGCTCGGTGGGCTCCGTATCGGCTGGATCGCGACGCACGATGCGGCGCTTCGCGAACGCCTCGACCGCCAGTTACAGCTGCTCTCCGGCGGGCCGGCCGGGCCTTCGGTGTCGGCGGCCGTCGCCGCGTTCGAACGGTACAACGAGGCGGTGGACGCCACCCTCACCGCGGCGACGACCAACGCTCCGGCGGTCTATGGGGCGCTCGAGCGTGCGGGCTGGACCTTCCGCGAACCCGAGGCGGGGCTGACCATCGAAGCCTGGCCACCGGCGCCGCCCGGCCCCTGCAACGAACAACGCGTGCGGGATGCCGGGATCTTCCTGGTGCCGTGCAGTGTCTACGGGACGCCCGGGAGCTACCGCATCAGCCTCCTCGCGGACCGCGCTGCGCTCGAACGCGCACTGACGCTGCTCGCTGGCCGCTGCTGACCCGGCCCGGCGCCGGTCTGTGAACTCGCGGGTTTCGCCCCGCACGCGGGCACCGCATGATGGCAGGGATGACGACGATAGAGGCCGCACCTTCGGAGGGTGTCGGAGGCGCGCGCATGGCGCTGACCGTCGGCCTCGTGATGATGATCACGGTGGCCGCGTTCGAGGCGCTTGCCATCGGCACGGTCCTCCCCAAGGTGAAGGACGACCTCGGCGACGTGGCGCTCTACGGCTGGGTGTTCAGCGCCTTCCTGCTGACGAGCCTCGTCGGCATCACCTTCGCGGGCGAACAGGCCGACCAGTACGGCCCGGGGCGTCCCTACGCCATCGGGCTCACGCTGTTCGCCATCGGGCTCGCGATCGGCGGCTTCGCGCCTTCGATGGAGGTGCTGGTCGCGGGCCGGGCCATCCAGGGCATCGGCGCCGGGGCCATCCCGCCCGTCGCCTACGTGGCCGTCGCGCGGGCGTACCCCGAATCGGCGCGTCCGCGGATGTTCGCGCTCTTCTCGACGGCGTGGGTGCTCCCGGGGCTCGTTGGCCCGGCCCTGGCCGGCGCCGGCGCCGAGTACCTGACGTGGCGGGTGGTGTTCATCGCCATCCTGCCGCTGGTTGGCGCGGCGGCGCTGCTCACGCTGCCGGCGTTGCGGCGCATCGGCCCGCCGCCGCCCGGCGAGGCGAACGACGCGCCGGACCGCTCGCGCGTGCCCGTGTCGCTGGCGCTCGCTGCCGGCGCCGGGCTCCTGTTGGGCGGCATTTCGCTGCGGTCGGCCTGGTTCTCACCGCCGCTAGTGCTGGCCGGTCTGGCCGTGAGCGCGCCTGCCCTCCACCGCCTGACGCCATCGGGCACGTTCCGGGCGGCGCGCGGACTCCCTGCGGCGATCGTCGGGATCGGCGCGCTCAACTGGGCGTTTTTCGCGACCGACGCGTTCATCCCGTTCATGCTGACCGAGGTTCGCGGCACCTCCACGCTGGTCGCGGGATTCGTCATCACGTCGGCCACGCTCAGCTGGTCGGCGGGCACCTGGATCGTGGACCAGACCGCCACGCGCTTCCAGCGCCGGTCGATGGTGTGCGTGGGGTTCGCGTTGATCGTCGTGGGCATCGCCGGGCTCGTCCCGGTCCTGCATGGCGACGTTCCCGTGGGGGTGACGGTGCTCACCTGGGCGATCGGCGGGCTCGGGATCGGCATCGCCTACCCGAACTTCTCGCTCATCACGCTCGCCGAAGCCCCGACCGCCGAGGTGGGCATGGTCAGCTCGGCGGTCAAGCTCACGGAGGCGCTGTCGGCGGCGATGGGCACCGGTATCGCCGGGGCAATCGTCGCAGGCGGCGAAGCGGGCGAGTGGCTCTCCCCGGCGCTCGGGCTGTCGTTCGCGCTGGCCGCGGCGATGGCCTTCGCGGGCATCGGCCTTTCGCGCCGGCTGCCGGCCAACGAACCGGGTGCAGGAGAACGGCCGAGTGCGGCCCGCGTCCCGGAGCCGCAGGCCAGCCCCGGCGGCTGACGGGCTACTGCCCCGCCTGCGCCTCCAGTGTCTGCGCGTTCGCTTCCTCG
>JBLNCO010000421.1:0-3440 GCA_050260715.1 Hyphomicrobiales bacterium
CGTTCCTCGGCCGCTTCGCGAGGTGTCAGAACCTCGCGCTCAAAAACCCGCCCTTCGATGTAGTCCGCGAACCCGCGCGGCGCGGTCGTCGCCACCCGCGCGCCGCCGAGCGTCAGCCGCCCATGCGCGCCGGGGCCGACGCCGACGTAGTCCTCGCCCTGCCAGTAGACGAGGTTGTGGCGTGACCTCGCCGCTTCCCCGCGCGCGTGGTTGGAGACCTCGTAGGCGTCGAAGCCGTGGGCCTCGAGCACCGACTGGGTTGTCTCGAACAGCGCCGCGCCCAGATCCGGGTCGGGCGGGGTGAAGGTCCCCCGGCCGACGGCGCGGTCGAAGGCGGTGCCGGACTCGATGGTCAGTTGGTAGGGCGACAGGTGCTCGGGCCCGAGCGCGAGCGCCGCTTCCAGCTCCGCGGCCCAGGCGTCCGGCGTCTGGCCGGGGCGGGCGTAGATCAGGTCGAGCGACAGGCGCGGGAACAGGCGCGCCGCGGTCTCGGCGGCGCGGCGGGCGGCGGAGGCGTCGTGGTTGCGGCCGAGGAACTTCAGCGCCTTGTCGTCGAGCGACTGAACGCCGAGCGAGAGGCGGTTCACACCCGCGGCCGCAAAGCCGCTGAAGCGGGCGGTCTCGGAGTCTGTCGGGTTGGCTTCCAGCGAGACTTCGAGGCTCGGCTCAGCCGTCCAGAGTTCGGTCGCGGTATCAACGATCGCGGCGAGGAAGGCCGGGTCCATCAGGGAGGGCGTGCCGCCGCCGAAGAACACCGAGACGAGCCGCCTCGGTCCCGTCTCCTCACGCTGGCGGCGGAGGTCGGCGACGATGGCTCTCGCGAGCGCCTCCTGCTCCTCGGTGCGGCCGCGATCGCGCACGACGTTGAAGTCGCAGTACGGGCAAATCCGCGCGCAGTAGGGCCAGTGGACGTAAACCCCCAGCGGCGGGGCCTCAGTCAAAGAGGGCGGCCTTGAGCTTGGCGAAGGCGCGGGCGCGGTGGCTGATGGCGTCCTTCTCCGCTGGGTCCATCTCGCCGAAGGTCAGCCTGCCGCCTTGCGGAATGAAGATGGGGTCGTAGCCGAAGCCCCGCTCGCCGCGCGGCGGGAAGGTCAGCGTCCCGTCGATCCGCCCCTCGACCACCACCGCCGGTCCCTCCGGCCAGGCTACCGCCAGCGCGCAGGTGAACCAGGCGGAGAGGTCGTCGCCGTCGGTTTCGTCCAGCCGCTGCTCCACCTTCTTCATGGCGTCCGCGAAGTTCTTCCCCGGCCCGGCCCAGCGCGCGGAGTAGATGCCAGGCTGGCCGTCCAGCGCCGCGACCGAGAGGCCGGAGTCGTCGGCCAGCGCGATCTTGCCGCCCCGGTCGGCGGCGAGCCTGGCCTTCAGGAGCGCATTGCCGGTGAAGGTGGTCTCGGTTTCGTCGGGCTCCGGGATGCCGAGATCGCCCGCCGCGATCACCTCGCAGCGGCCGTCCAGCAGGGCGGCGAGCTCTCGCGCCTTGCCCGGATTGTGGGTGGCCGCGATGATCGTGGTTCCGCGCTCAAGCTTCAGCGCCATGCCGGCCTCCGAGGATATTTCGATGCAGCTCTTCTACTCCCCCATGTCGCCCTTCGCCCGCAAGGTCCGCGTGGTCGCCCACGAGGCCGGACTCGCCGACCGCATCGCCATCCTCGAGACCAACCCCTGGCAGGACGAGTCGCTCAGGGCCGTGAACCCGCTGGCCAAAGTGCCGGCATTTCTCACCGACGACGGGGCGCCGCTGCACGACAGCCGGGTCATCTGCGAGTACCTCGACGATCTCGCGGGCGCAGGGCTGTTCCCCACGGGGGCGGCGCGCTGGCGGGCGTTGGTCCTGCAGTCGCTCGCCGACGGCATGGGCGACGCGGCCGTGCGGGCGGTGGTCGAGGGCCGGCGCGAGGCCGACCGCCATCAGGACGTCATCGACCGGCAGATGAAGGCGCTGAACGCCGCCCTCGACGCCTTCGAGCAGGAGGAATTGCCGACCGACGCCTTCCAGATCGGCGAGATCGCGGTAGCGGCCCAGCTCGGCTATCTCGACTTCCGCAAGGTGCTCGACTGGCGCCGCGGGCGGCCTCGGTTGTCCGACTGGTACGAGACCGTCAGCAAGCGCGATTCCATGGTCGCCACGGAGCCGTACCAGATGGCGTAATGCTGCACTGCATTACGGCGTTGTAATCTATTACGAAGGTTTAATATCGATTGTCGATAATTTCATTGATCGGAAAACGATACGGACGTACCTCTTGAGCATCGAGGGACGGCGCTGGGCCGTTTCCACTTCGCACTTGCAGCATGAGGTCTGAAATGTCCGCTCAAAAGCTCACCGCCACGGTCGACCGGGTCGCCATGACCCTCGTCAACGCCGCCCTGCTTGTCGCGCTGCCGCTGTCGGCGGTGCTGTTCGTCTCCCACTCGATCTGAGCCGCTTTCGTGTGCGGCCCGAACGGGGCATGCTCGCCGGCCGGATACGTCTGACCTGGCAAGGACGACCGGCGGCGAGCATGTAGCGGCTCGCAGATTCAAGGGGCAGGGGCGATGCGCACACTGGGACCGGGCTCGATATCGAGCTTCCTGAAAGTCATCCTGGACGTCGTCTATTTCGCGCTGTGGATCGCCGTTGCGGTCCTGGCGGCGCTGACGCTTCTCGCCATCCTGCTAAGCTTCAATTCCGATTTCCTGAAGGGCGTCATCCACATCACCGGCGATGACGGCAAGGAGTTCGCGGCCAACGGCGCCACCATGGCCGCCGGGCTGATCGCGGCGGGGCTCTACTCCGGCGGCGTGCTCGTGATCGTCGGGCGGCTGCGCAAGATTTTCGTCACCCTGACCGCGGGCGACCCCTTCCATCCGGACAACGTGCGCCGCCTGCGCGTCATCGGCCTTGTGCTGGCCGGGCTGGAGCTTGGCCGCTACGTCTTCTGGGCGGTGAGCGCCCTGCTGCTGCCGGGCGTCTCGCGCGCCGGCCACGGGTTCAACCTGACGACCTGGTTTTCCGTTCTGGTGGTCTTCGTCCTGGCCGAGGTCTTCCGCGAGGGCGCGCGCCTTCGCAGCGAAGCCGAGCTGACCATCTAGGGGTTTCGATGGCCATCAAAGTCCACCTCGACCGTGTCCTGCTCGAACGCCGCATGTCGCTGACGGAGCTCGCCGACCGCGTCGGCGTCACCATCGCCAACCTGTCGATCCTCAAGACCGGCAAGGCCCGCGCGATCCGCTTCTCCACGCTGGACGCCCTCTGCCGCGAACTCGACTGCCAGCCCGGCGACCTCGTCGCCTACGAGCCGGGCCCGGGGTCGGAGGAGGATGCGGAGGAAGAGGTCTACAGCGGGGCTTAAGCCCTTCCCCCTCGAGGGGGGAAGGGTTGGGATGGGGGTGAGTGCAGAGGATTGACGGGTTGGCGCTAATCGGCTCGGAGCCCACTAGTTCTTTTCGCCCGAACTCAG
>JBLNCO010000422.1:0-4077 GCA_050260715.1 Hyphomicrobiales bacterium
CCGGGCGCTCGAGACGATGACCCTTTCGAAGCAGCAAATCAAGCTCAAGAAGTACATCGCGGGCGAGTACAGCGAGCTCATCTACAACGGGCTCTGGTTCAGTGCGCACCACCAGGACATCGCGGCCTATGTCGCGAGCACCCAGCGGCACGTCAGCGGGGTCATCCGGCTGCGGTTGCACCGGGGCACGGCGACAGTGGTCGGGCGGTCGGCGCCCGAATCCCTGTACGACCGGGCGCTCGCTACCTATGATCGCGGCGACACGTTCGATCAGTCCGCCGCCGTGGGCTTCATCAACATCTGGGGACTCCAAACGCGTGTGCAGGCTCGCAAGCAGCTGCTCGGCGAGCTGCCCAAGGCGTTGAAAATTGCCATGCCACGAGAGGAAACCACATGACGACGCCGACCGCGGATGCGCTGATCCGGTTCGAGGGGATCGGATCCGGGTCTGATGAAATCTGGGGCGGGATCCAGGCCAACTTCCTGGTCGCGCTCCCCGGCCAGAATGCGCGCGAAACCGCCGTCATGCTCAACGACCCTGGCGCCGCCCACCTGGCGGAAGCGCTGGGCCGCGAGAACACCCCGGAGTTCCAGGCGCTCGCCGCGGAAATCGCCGGGCGCCTCTGGATCGAACGGCTGGTCGCACGCGGCCAGCACGTGGGCGGGCTCATCACCATCTCGCGCATGCTCTTCCAGGCGAACCCCGACTACCAGGAGCGGGTGCTGACGGCCATCAAGGACGCGCTCGGCGCAGCCTGACGATTCCCGATGCCAGGTGACTCCGCGCGCCGCGACCCCAACTGGTGGCAGCGGGCTGTCGTCTACCAGATCTACCCGCGCAGCTTCCAGGACACGAACGGCGACGGCATCGGCGACCTCCAGGGCATCATCGACCGCCTCGACTACCTGAACGACGGCACCGAGCGGTCGCTGGGCATCGATGCCATCTGGCTCTCGCCGACGTTCCCTTCGCCGATGAAGGACTTCGGCTACGACGTCTCCGACTACCGGGGCGTCCACCCGGATTTCGGCGACCTGGCGGCGATGGACCGGCTTATCGCCGAGTGCCATCGCCGGGACATCAAGCTCCTGCTCGACTACGTGCCGAACCACACCTCGGACCAGCACCCGTGGTTCCTCGAATCGCGCTCGTCGCGCACGAACCCCAGGCGCGACTGGTACATCTGGCGGGACGCCCGGCCCGACGGCTCGCTGCCGAACAACTGGCAGTCGGCATTCGGCGGCCCCGCGTGGACCTACGACGAGACCACGGGCCAGTACTACCTCCACTCGTTCCTGAAGGAGCAGCCCGACCTGAACTGGCGCAACCCGGAGGTCGAGCAGGCGATGCACGACGTGCTCCGTTTCTGGCTCGAACGCGGGATCGACGGCTTCCGCATGGACGTGATCGGCATGATCCTCAAGCACCCGGATCTGCTCGATAACCCGCAAGACCCGAGCTGGGCCGAAGGCGTCCCCGAGCATCGGCGTTACCTGCTGCGCTACAACCGGAACTTCGAAGACGTGTACGAGGCGGTGCGGCGCATCCGGAAGGTGCTCGACGAATACCCGGGCAGTGTGGCGGTGGGCGAGGTCTTCGGCACGCACCAGGAGATCGCGCGCTACTACGGCGGCGACCGCCTCGACGGGCTACACCTGGCGTTCAACTTCAAGTTCATCCACGACACCGAGCGGATGATCGGCTACACGCCATGGGAGGCCGGCCTGGCGCGGGAGATCCTGCTGGGGGCGGAGGCTGCGGTGCCGCCCGGCGGGCTGCCCTGCTACGCGTTCGCGAACCACGACCGGCCGCGCTTCATCACCAGACATAATGAGGACGGGCGAGGGTTCGAACGCGCGCGGGCGGCGGCGCTCTTCCTGCTGGGGCTGCGGGCCGTGCCGTTCCTCTACTACGGCGAAGAGATCGGCATGACGGACGTTGATATCCCCGAGGAGCGCCTCCAGGACCCGGCGCGCTTCCGTTCGATCGGCCGCGACCCCGAGCGGACGCCCATGCAGTGGGACGCCTCGCCCGGCCGGGGCTTCTCGACGGCCGAGCCGTGGCTCCCCTTCGGCGACCCGGCGGTCAACGTGGCGGACCAGGCGGACGACCCCGAATCGCTGCTCTCGCTCTACCGGGCGGCGATCTGGACCCGGAAACGGGAGGCGTCGCTGCACTCGGGCACGTTCCGGATGACGGAGGCGCCGGAAACGGTGGTCGCGTTCCTTCGCCAGGCGCCCGGCGCGCGGCCCGTCCTCGTGGTGGTCAACATGAGCACCGAGCCGGTAGCGATGCCGTCGCCGCTCGGGCTCGACCGCGTCCTCCTGGCAACGGACCCCGGCCTCGCGGGGAGGGACGTGAGCCGGGGGCTCCACCTGCCGCCGCTCGGGGCCGCGTGGGTTGTCCCCGAAGGCGACTAGCCCCGGCTAGTCGGCCTCGTCGTCCTCGTCGTCCAGCTCGCTGGCATCGCCCTCGACGATGTCCCATGTGACGTCGCCCCGTTCGAGCAGTTCGGCGAACCACCCGCGCGCCTGCTGGCGGGCATCCTGCTCGTCCTCCGCGTCGACGACCAGGTAGTCCATGACGAACACGCTGTAGGTTGCCATGCGGCGCTCCCGGGGCGGTGTGCCCGATCTCCGCGCGGGGCCCGGACACTGAAGCGCCCGGGCCGTCGGTTCGCCCGGTCAGGCGGGCGCGAACATCGGGAGCGAAATGCCGCTCTCCTGGTCCTCCCACTGCACCTTCACGCGCATGCCGATCTTCACGTCGTTCACCGGGTCGGCGACGCCGACGATGTTCGTGAGGATGCGGAAACCCTCGTCGAGGTCGACGTAGGCGACGGCGTAGGGCCCGAGATCGCGGAAGGCCGGGTGACGGTTCAGCCGCACCACGCTGTAGCTGTAGACGGTGCCCTCGCCTTTCGATTCGCGCACTTCGAGGTTCGAACTGCCGGTGTAGGGCGAGTGCCTGCGCGGGAAGAACACCACGTCGCCCGTCGCGGGGTCGACCTGGTAGGTGAGCTTGTGTTCGCGGGTGGCGTCCCAGAAGGCCTGGGTATCGGGTTCGGGGAAGCGCGGTTGTGGTCGTGCCATCGTCAGTCCTTCGCGAGGATGATGGTGCCACCGGTGTGGCTGGTCGCGAGCATGCCGCCGTTGCCGTGGGCGACGGCCAGGCGGGCGCCCTCGCGCTGCGACGTCGCCTCGCCGCGCAGCTGCCGGGTCGCTTCGAGCAGCAGGAAGATGCCGCGCATGCCCGGGTGGTTCGAGCTCAGGCCGCCGCCGTCGGTGTTGAGCGCGGGGCCTGTGGGGCTATCGAAGCGCAGTCCGTGCTCGCGCACGAATGCGGCGCCCTCGCCTTTCTTGCAGAAGCCGAGGTCTTCGAGCATCACCATGACCGTGATCGTGAACGAGTCGTAGATCATGGCGATGTCGATTTCGTCCGGGCGGACGCCGGCTTCGCCGAACGCCCCCGGCGCGGACTGCGCGGCCGCGCTGACGGTGATATCGCTGCCGTTTTCGCTGTACTTCGTGGCTTCGCCGGTCCCGATGATCCAGACGGGCGGCTTCTTGCAGTCGCGGGCGACGTCGCGCGAGGCAATGACGACCGCGCCGCCGCCATCCGACACCATGCAGCAGTCGAGCAGGTGCAGCGGGTCGGCGACCATCCGCGAATTGATGACGTCTTCGACCGTGATCTCGCGGATGTTCTCGTAGAGCAGGTCGGTCATGGCCTGGACGGCCTGCGGGTTGCGCATCGCGTGGGCGCGCGTGGCGACCGAGATCCGCGCGAGGTCCTCGCTGGTCGTGCCGTACTGGTAGAAGTGGCGATGCGCGACCATCGCGTAGTTCGAGATGAGGGTCATGCCCCACGGGGCCTGCATGTTGTCGAGGGGGCTTGGCGGTCCCACGCCCCCGACACCGCCCGTGCCGATCGCGCGCGAATCGCTGTGGGCCGTCGACCCGTAGGTCAGGAGCGCGACCTTGCACTTGCCGGCGGCGATATCGCGCTTCGCATGGGCCGCGTGGAACTCGTAGGAGCTCCCGCCCACCGCCGTGGTGTCGATGACGTTCGGCTTG
>JBLNCO010000423.1:0-3096 GCA_050260715.1 Hyphomicrobiales bacterium
CAACGGTGAGCTGCCATCGCTCGGCGAACTCTTCGATGAGCGCCGGGAGCTCCGCGGCCCAGGCATCGGCCCGTTCGCGGCCGAAGGCGGCGCGCAGGTTCTCGGCCACGATCTCGGGGACGACGAACGAAGGGCTCACGAAAAGTGGCGCCGGCGGGCGTCCTCGGTGGCGAGGCGGGCGGTGCTGCCGGGCACGCCGCGCAGCCCGTGGTCGCGCAGGCCGTGGATGATCTCGTCGAAGTGCTCGGTACCGTTCACCTCGAGCAGGAGGTCGAGCACGGCTACGCCAACGGGCATCCCGGGCGCCTCGCGGTTGTGGTCGACCTCGATGATGTTGCCGCCCTTGCCCGCGATGACGGTCGAGACGAGCGCCAGCTCCCCCGGGGTGTCGGCGACCTCGACCGTGAGGTGCCGGTAACGCCCGGCATCGACGAGGCCGCGGCGGACGATGGAGCCCAGCAGGTTGATATCGATGTTGCCGCCGGAGAGCACGGCGACCGTCTTCCCGGACGGCCGGTAGGCGCCCGACTGGAGCGCCGCGATGGGCAGGGCGCCGGCGCCCTCGACGATGAACTTCGACTTCTCGATGAGCAGGACGATAGCGTGCGCGATGGCGTCGTCGGTGACCGTGACCACCTCGTCGACGTAGCGGGCGGCGAGGGCGAAGGTGCGGTCCGACGGGCCGGCCACGGCCACGCCATCGGCGATGGTCCGTGCGGGCGGCGTGGTCACCGGCCGGCCGAGCGCGAGCGAGCGGGCGATGCCGTCCATCGCGGAGGTCTGGACCCCGACGATGCGGATCTCCGGCCGGAGCGATTTCGCGGCGAGCGCGATACCGCCGATGAGCCCACCGCCACCTGCCGGGACGATGATCTCCGCCGCGTCGGGCACCTGTTCGAGGATTTCGAGGCCAACGGTGCCCTGGCCCTCGATGACCGCATCGTCGTCGTAGGGCGGGACGAAGACGCGGCCCTCGCGGCTGGCGATCGCCTCGGCCTCGGCCCGGGCCTCTTCGAGCGAGAGCCCGTGGAGCACCACGCGGGCGCCGTAGTTCCGGCAGGCGTTGGCCTTCGCGAGCGGCGCGGACACCGGCATGACGACGGTGACATCGATGCCCGCGCGTCGGCCGGCGAGCGCGACCCCCTGGGCGTGGTTCCCGGCGCTCGCCGCAACCAGCCCCCGTGCGCGCTGTTCGGGGCCGAGCTTGCGGACGAAGTTGGACGCGCCGCGGATCTTGAACGAGCCGGTGAGCTGCATGTGCTCGCACTTGAGGAGCACCGGGACGCCGCACAGCTCTTCGAGCGTGGCCGAGGGCCAGCAGGGGGTCTCGCGGACGAGGCCCGCTATCGCTTCCCGCGCGGCGCGGATGCTTTCGAGCGAGAGCGCGGCGCCAGGAGCGTGCTGCAGTGTCACGCCGTCATTGTGCCACCGTCCGGGCACCGACGGACATGAGCGCGATCGTTATGTCGGATTTACGCGCTGGACACCTGCCGCTAGCGGCGCCGCCAGATCTTCCGGCGTTTCCAACACCATTCGCACACGCTTACCGGGCGTTCGGAGGAGCTGAACGCTTCGCGGAAGGGATAGAGGCGGTTCGAGACGTGCGCTTCGCAGAAGAGGCCGTTGCAGAGCGAGCATTCGAACGCGGGGTGCGGGCCGCACCCTTCGAGGCCGCAGAGCCCGGCCGAGTTCCGCTGCTGGACGCGCTGGCGGTACTGGAGGTGGCGGCGAAGGTCATCGAACTTGGTACGGCAGCGGTTGCGAGTACAGACGGCGTCGATGCCCTCGTCGACGTAGGCGTGTTCGGCACAGAAGTGGCGCCCACAGTACTGGCACGTGTTCTTCGAAGCGCGCGTACAGCGTGAAAAGCGGCCACCAAGCTGGCACGCCGGGTCGGCCATTGCGGTTACTCGTCCGACGGGATGTGTTCATGGTTGCCCGCGGCCGCGCGAGAGGTCAACGCGCTGGCGTCAATGCGTGCCCGAGCGCCAGAGGCAGGCGCCGGGCCCATCGCCCGTGCGGTAGGTGGCGGCCAGCGCCCAGTCCGAAAGCCGGAACACCTGCACGACGTCTTCGGCGTTCGAAACGACGGCCGCGTAGGAGCCCGAGGGCGAAAGGCAGATCCCGTCCGGGCGGCCGGCGACAGCAACGGTCCGGGTCACGGCCAGCTTCGCGAGGTCCACGCTGGCGACCCTGCCGGTGTCGCTCAGCGCGACGGCGACCGACCGGCCGTCCAGCGGGACGACCCGGACTGGCGCGCCATCGAGGGCAACTGTGCCGACGGGCTCCAGCGTCCCGCGGCGGAAGATGCTGAGCGAACGGCCATCGTGGTCTCCGGTGACGACCACGCCCGCGACGACGGCCAGGCTCTCGGGCAGCGCGCCGGTCGGGGCCGTCTTCGCTGCGCCCGTGGTGAGGTCGATGAGGCGGATGGCGTTGTCGCGCGAATCGGTGACGTAGAGCTCGTTGCCGGTGAGTGCGACAGCGTGGGGCGTGGCGCCGGTTCGGAAGCTGTCCAGCTGGGCGAAATTCGCGGGGCTTACGAGCGAGACGGTGCCGGTGGCGTCGAAGGTGACGGCGATGCGGCCATCTTCGTACGCGAGGCCGTGGGGCTCCGACTGTTCGTACTCGTATTCGGCCAGGACACCCGGCGCGCCCGGGTCGACGGCGGCGACCATACCGGCGCGCCCGAGCGTCACGTAGAGCCGGCCGCCGGCTTCGAGCATTTCGTGCGGGGGGCCAAAGAGCGAAAGGCCGGTTGCATCGCCGGGCGCGGCGAGGGGGATGAAGGTGAGGCTTTCGCTGCGGAGGTTCGCGACAACCAGCTGGCCTTCGGTGGGGGGTGTGACCGCCTCGACGGAGGCATCGACCTGCAGCTTCCAGGCCCACGCGAGCGCCAGGGCCATCAACGGGAGAATGGCCAGGCTGGCGATGCGGTTCACGCTGGCGAGGGGAAGCATGGTGCTGAAACGCGGGCCCTCCCCGCGCCGGGAGGGCCCGCGTCTACCCCTCCGAGCGGATGAGGTTGACGAGGTCCTGCCGCAAATCCTCGCGGGCCCTGCTGACGCGGGACGACCACAGGACGCCCCGCGGCGC
>JBLNCO010000424.1:0-7629 GCA_050260715.1 Hyphomicrobiales bacterium
GATCGCGGGTTACACACGCCCGCCCTGACTGCAAAGTTCGTCACAAGCGGCCCGGCAGCGAAGCGGCAAGCGAATCGACGGTGGGCGAGCGCTCTCGTACCTTCTTGGCTATGGAGCTGGCGCTGGAGGTGGAGGGAAGCGCGGCGCGGCCCGTACTACCACGAGGAGGCGCGACCCTGGTGGCCTTTATGTCGTTCGCGGTCTCACGCGGTTTCGGCGCGCAACACCCGCTTATCGCGCTCGCCGACCGCCTCCACGCCCTTGGCGTGCGGATCGGCCCGCTCACCACGTTCTACGAAGGCGACCCGGAGGATGCCGAGGACCGCGAGAAGCTGGAGCTCGCCTGGCAGCCCGCAGCGGACCTGCGCGAGGCGCTCGAAGGGCTCACCGCCGCAGTCGAGCACGACGAGCTGGCCCACGCGCTGCTCCGCCGCGCCGATGCGGCCGGGCTCCCAGAAGAAGCGGCGGCGCTCCTCCCCACGGTCCGCGATGCCGAAGCCGAAGGGCGCCGGGTGCGCCTGAGCTACACGCTGTGATCCGCCGCCGCCGAAATGCCATCGAAGCCCGCCGCGAATGGGCCGCATCGCCGCTGGCGAAGTGGGTCGACTCGCAGACCATGCTCGCGGCGATCACTCCGCGGGTCGCCCGCGTGATCGACCTCATCGAGCTCGCTCCCGGTCGCCGTTATGTCGACATCGGCTGCGGCACGAAGCCGTTCGCCGAGCTGCTCGCGGCCCGCGCCGGCCTCGACGAACCGCCGATCACGTTCGACCTCGCACCCCAGCCGTCGCGCCCCGACGCACTCGCATGGCCGGAGAACCTGCCCCTGCGCGACGAGTCCGTCGACTGCCTCACCAGCTTCTACTACCTGCGGCGCTTCGACGACGACGTCGTGCATGGCTTCGGCGGCGAGCTGGCGCGCGTGTTGGCACGGGGTGGCTCGGCGCTCGTGATGGAAGTCGCCCCGGTGAAGAGCGCGTTCCTGAACCGCGTGCACACGAAGCTGCTGTCGCCCGGCATGGAGGCGACCGACCTCCGCGGCTGGGGCCGGCTCGCGGCGCTCTTCAGCGAATGCGGCTTCGACGCGATCGACCTGGTGAACGTCGGGCCGTTCCTCGTGCCGCCGATCCCGCGCGTGGGCGTCCTGCTCCGCCGCGCCCCCTAGCCGCGTGAGCGGCGCCGCGTCCGCCAGCGGTACAACAGCCACGTCTTCCACATCCCCTCCCGGCGGTCGTGCGTGGCGATGCGCTCCCGGAACGGGAAGTCGCCAGGCGTGACGGCCAGCGTGGCGAGCGGCCGGACCGGCTCTTCGGCAAGCCACT
This sequence comes from Hyphomicrobiales bacterium, assembly GCA_050260715.1. GTDB lineage: Bacteria > Chloroflexota > Dehalococcoidia > Tepidiformales > Tepidiformaceae > JALOAP01. The sequence continues at coordinate 1,323 of JBLNCO010000424.1, forward strand.
CGTCGAACCGCACGAGGCCGGTGCCCACCGGCCGGAACGGCGCGCGGGGCAGGATGTAGACCGTCGCAGCAGCCCACGGGTTCGTGGCCGCGAATTCTCGGTTCAGCGAGAAATAGTAGTACCTGCGCGTCCGCGGGCCGTGGCCGACCGCGAACGCCGCGTTGCGGAGGCTGACCGGCGCCTGTGCATCGCGCACCTGGAGCGTCCCGAAGAAGAGCGGCCAGGCAGGGTCGGCGCTGGCGAACACGGCGCGCACCCGCCGCTGGCGGGCATCGGTGTTTTCGGTCGGCGCGAGCACCTCGAGCGGCGGGCCGGGCATACCCCGGAATAGCAGGTCGCCGCGCGCTGCGAGGAACCGGAGGAATTCGTAGCGCGGGTAGGGAAGGCCGTAGTCCAGCGCCTCACCCGTCCCCTTGAGCGCCGCCGCAGCGAGCTGTTCGAAAGCGGCACGCTTCTCGGGCGTGAGCACCATCGGCGGTTCGGGCAGGAACAGGAGACGCAACGCGCCGCCCACAGCCAGCGCCGCGGGCACTTCGATCCAACGGTTCACTGGCGAGCGATTCTGCCGTACTGCGCCGCGCCGGGGAAGGGCCACCCGCCGGGCGGCTGCGCGCGCTTTTGTTTCTGGCCTTCACCATGCGATTCGCCGTAATCTGCCGCGCGATGCAGGAGCGAGGATGAACAAGGGAAGAGTCGAGGCGTTCACCGACGGTGTGGTCGCGATCATCATCACCATCATGGTCCTCGAACTGAAGGTGCCCGAGGGCGACGACTGGGACGCCCTGCGCCCCGAATGGCAGCACTTCCTCAGCTACGTGCTTTCGTTCATCAACGTCGGGATCTACTGGAACAACCTCCACAACATGTTCCACACGGTCGAGCGGGTCGACGGCCGCGTGCTCTGGGCGAACCTGAACCTGTTGTTCTGGCTGTCGCTCTTCCCGGTGACCACCGCATTCATGGGCGAAACGGATTTCGCCCGGGTCCCGGTGGCCCTCTACGGCATCGTGCTCATCCTCGCCGCGCTCGCCTACGCCATCCTCGTCTGGGAGCTCCACAACCTCCACGACGCCAATAGCCGCTTCCGGCGCGCGCTCGGCAGGGGGCGAAAGGAGGTCGTTTCGCTCGCGATCTACATCGCCGCCGTGGTGCTGGCACTCCTGGTGAACGAGTGGATCGGCGTCGCGCTCTATGGGCTGGTCTCGCTCATCTGGGTCGTCCCCGATCCGCGCTACGAGCGCCAGTTCCAGGCCCAGGACGGTTAGAGCACCACCAGGTTGTCGCGGTGAATCGCTTCTTCGCCGTATTCGTAGCCGAGCGTTTCCGCGATGCGGTCGCTGTGCAGCCCGCGGATGCGTTCGAGCTCGCTGCTGCCGTAGTTGGTCATGCCCGCCGCGATGCGATGACCGGACAGGTCGCGCACCTCCACCGCCTCGCCGCGGCTGAACTCCCCTTCGACCCGCGCCACACCCGCCGGGAGCAGGCTGCGGCCGCTCTGGCGCAATGCCCGGGCCGCGCCGTCGTCCACGACGATCCGCCCGGCCCGCGTCACGCTCCCGAGGATCCAGCGCTTCCGGCTTTCGAGGCGCTCGACACCTGGCGCGAAGTGCGTTCCGACATCCGCGCCGGCGGCGATATCGGCGAGCACATCGTGGCGGCGGCCGTTCGCGATCACCACTTCGACGCCGCCCTGCATGGCGATGCGCGCCGCGTTCAGCTTCGTGATCATGCCACCGGTGCCGGGCCCCTGCGCGCCGCCCGCCATCGCCTCGACTTCGTCCACGCGCTCCACGCGCCGCACCAGCTTCGCCTCCGGGTCGAGGTGCGGGTCGCGGTCGTACAGGCCGTCGACGTCGGTGAGGATGACCAGCAGGTCGGCGTCGATCAGGTTCGCGACGTGCGCCGAAAGGCTGTCGTTCTCGCCGATGCGCGTGGCGAGCATCGCGTCCAGCGCGACCGCGTCGTTCTCGTTGACGATGGGCACGGTGCCGGCTTCGAGCAGGTCCCGCAGTGTGTTGCGGGCGTTCAGGTAGCCGAGACGGTCGGCGAGGTCACGCCGCGTGAGGAGCACCTGCGCGACGACCACGTCGTGCCAGTCGAAGAGCTCGTCCCAGCTCTGCATCAGGTGGCTCTGGCCGACGCTGGCGAAGGCCTGGCGGCTCGGTTCGTGGCCGTTGCGGAGGCGTTTCCCAAGCCGGTGGCGGCCTGCAGCCTGCGCCCCGCTCGAGACCACGACCACCTCGCAGCCGCTGTTCCGCAGGCGCACTACCTGCCCCACCAGGCGGGACATCGCCTCCAGGTCGAGGCGGTCGGAGCCGGCGGTCAGCAGGCTGGTGCCGAACTTCGCGACGATGCGCCGGGGCGTCATGCGTAGAGAGTATCGCAGCGCCCGTTATGGGCCTCGGCTGACCGCTCGCGGCCGCCATCCAACGGCCAGACTTTGCTACACTCGCCCTGCCGGGTGACTGGCGACGCGCGGAGAACCGCGGGGGAGCCCGGCCATCCGGGGTCGAGTGCAGCTCCGCCCCCGGTGCGCGAGGGCCGCACGCCTGGGCCAGACGAGGCGAAAGGTGGAGGGCAAAGGGCGAAGGCGCCGGCTGCCGGACCACCTTTCGTGGGCCCGAAGGCGATACGGTCGAGGCCGGCCTGGCCGCTTCCACCTCTGACCGTTCGCCTTCAACTCTCCAGGAGGAGGAAGGCATGCAGGCACTACTCGGCGTCTACGACAAGACCGGCATCGAAGCGTTCGCGCGTGGGCTCACGGAGCTCGGCTGGGACCTGGTATCGACCGGCGGCACCTACGCCGCCGTTTCCAGCGCCGGGATTCCCATCCACAAGGTCGAGGACGTCACCGGCTTCCCCGAGATGCTCGGCGGCCGCGTGAAAACGCTGCACCCTGTGGTCCACGGCGGCATCCTCGCCCGCCGCGACGACCCCGCGCACATGCAGGCGATCGGCGAGCACAACATCGAACCCATCGACCTCGTGTGCGTGAACCTCTACCCGTTCGTCGCCACGGTCACCAAGCCGGGCGGCGTCAGCTTCGACGAAGCCATCGAGAACATCGACATCGGCGGCCCGACCATGATTCGCGCGGCCGCCAAGAATCACCGGGACGTCATCGTGGTGGTCGACCCGGCCGACTACGCGACGGTCCTCGAACAGCTCCGGGCGGGCGGCGTGAGCCCCGACGAGCGCCGGCGGCTCGCGTGGAAGGCCTTCGCCCACACGGCCGCCTACGACAGCGCCGTTTCCGAATGGTTCTGGGGCCAGGTCGGCGGCGGCGAACCGGCGCCCACCCTCACCATCCCGATGGAGCTCGCAGCCGGCCTGCGCTACGGCGAAAACCCCCACCAGCGGGCCGCCTTCTACCTCGACCGCTCGCTGGGCGAGGCGGGCAAGGGCGGCATCGCCACCGCCGTGCAGCACCACGGCAAGGAGATGTCCTACAACAACTTCCTCGATGCGGATGCGGCCTGGAACTGCGTGAACGACTTCCCGGGGCCCACCTGCGTCGTGGTCAAGCACACGAACCCCTGCGGCGTCGCTACCCGCGACGACCTCCTCGAGGCCTACCGGCTCGCCGTCCGGGCCGACCCCGTGAGCGCCTACGGTGGCATCGTCGCCTTCAACCGCCCTGTGGACGAAGCGCTCGCCCGGGAGCTCCGCGAGTTCCGCAGCCCCACCGACGGCGAAACGCGCATGTTCTACGAAATCGTCGTCGCGCCCGGATACACCGAGGAAGGCCTGCGCGTACTCAAGGGCAAGTCGAAGGACCTGCGCATCCTCGAAGCGCAGCCCCACGCCGCCGGCGCTCGCGCCTACCGCCAGGTTGGCGGCGGATGGCTCGCGCAGGACGCCGACGATCGCGGCCCGGGAGACATCGAATTCAAGGTGGTCAGCGAACGGCAGCCGACCCCCGAGCAGCGCGCCGACCTCGAATTCGCCTGGCGGGTGGTGAAGCACGTCAAGAGCAACGCCATCGTCGTCGCGAAGGACAACCGTCTGCTGGGCATGGGCAGCGGCCAGCCGAACCGCGTGAAAAGCACCGAGATCGCGCTCGAAAAGGCCGGCGGCGAAGCGCGTGGCGCCGTCCTCGCCAGTGACGCCTTCTTCCCGTTCGCCTGGGGCGACTCCATCGAGAAGGCGTGCCAGGCGGGCGTGGCCGCGATCATCCATCCCGGCGGTTCCCTACGCGACCAGGAAGGCGTCGACTGCGTGAACCAGTACAACGTTGCGATGGTGATGACGGGCACCCGCCACTTCCGGCACTAGGCGATTGTCGATTGACGATTGTCGATTGACGATTGCGGGCCCGAAGGAGCCGCGGCCCTCCGTGGGCGCATGACCGGGCACCCGCCGTCCCTCCCCGGGCACCCGCGTTCCGGCGGTGCCGGAGCCGCGGGCGAAGCCACCGCGGCGCCACCGCGGCGCCACCGGGCGATGGCGTTTGAACCCGGATTGCCGTTCACGAACCGGGCGGGGCCCCGCGGGGGCGATTCCGTACCCAATCATGCGGCCACAGAGGGCCGCGGCTCCTGGGGCGGGGCCTCGCGGGGGCAATTTCCGCGCCCAATCATGCGGCCACAGAGGGCCGCGGCTCCTGGCCTACGTCGCCTTCACCGGGGCCAGGTGGGGGCGGCGCGAGGGCGGCGGCGGGTGTTTCGCGCGAACAGCAGCGCCACGATCATCCCGAAGATGAAGCCGCCGATGTGCGCGAAGAACGCCACGCCCGCCCCCACCTGCGCTTCGCTCGTGATGCTGAACAAACCGGCGAACAGGTTCTGGAGGAACCAGAGGCCGATCATGATCACCGCCGGTACGGGCAACGGGATGAATATCAGGATGAAGAACGGGATGACAACGTTCACGGTCGCCCGTGGGAAGCAGATGAGGTAGGCGCCCAGCACGCCCGCGACCGCACCGCTCGCCCCCACGATCGGCACCGTCGAGTTGGGGTCGATGAACGCCTGCGTGAGCGCCGCGACAATCCCGGCGAGCAGGTAGAATAGCGCGAATCCCAGGTGTCCCATGCGATCTTCGATGTTGTCGCCGAAAACCCACAGGAAGAGCATGTTGCCGGCGATGTGCAGCCAGCCCGCGTGCATGAACATCGAGGCGATGATCGAGAACCAGATTTCGCCGCGGCTGCGCACCGGGAACTGGAGGTCGCCGCTGGCGTTGTCGAAGAACTCCTGCGGCTGGAGCGAGAACCTGCAATAGAACTGCTCCCGGTCCGTGGGCGGCACGCGCAGGCCGTAGCAGTCCTGCGTGGTTTGCGCTCGCAGGTCGGCCTGTTGCTGGAGGCGCGTGGGCGCGGGGGTGTCGTCGAGCGTCAGGACGCGAATCCAGACGGCGAAGTTCAGGATGATGATCGCCCAGGTGACCCACGGCGTGATCCGCGTGCGCGGGCTGTCGCCGATCGGGATCACGCGGCGCCGCCGGAGCTCAGCCCCGCGATGTGGGAGCGGTCGTTCAGCAGCGTCACCACGAGCTTCTGCCCGCGCGCTTCGACCTCCGAAAGCGCGCAGTTCGCGACATCGAACCGGAACGTGTATTCGGGCGCCATCCCGAGGACCTCGGCGAGCATGCAGTTGATGGCCGTGCCATGCGTGACCACGAGCACCGTCTGGTGCCGGTGGCGCCGGGCGATAGTGTGGAGCGCGTGGGATGTCCGCCGGCGCACTTCGCCGATGGTCTCACCGCCGGGCGGGCGCCAGGCCGGGTCCTCGGCGCGCATCAGCTGGAACTGCTCCGGGTGGCTCTTCGCGATGAGCCGCTCCTTCTGCATCTCCCACTCGCCGTAGTGCAGCTCGCGGAGGTCGGGAACGACCTGCATCGGCACGCGCCGTTCGCCGAGCGCCAGGCGGGCCGTTTCGATGGCGCGCGAGAAATCGCTGGTGAAGGCGGCCGCGATCTCGAGGTCCGCGAGCCGCCGCCCGAGCGCCAGCGCCTGCTGGCGGCCGAGGTCGGTCAGGTTCGTCTCCGAATGGCCGCAGAAGAGGCCATCGCGGTTGCTCTCGGTCTGCCCATGGCGGGCGATGAGGATGCGCGTTGGCGGCTGCTTCTGGCGCGGGGGCACGGTTCGCAGAATACCAGAGCCGCGCTCGCCGGGGCGCTGGAGGGAGGTGGCCGAAAGCCCGGGACGTGCTAGCTTCGACAACGGCCACGGGTTGCCCCCACCCAATTCGCGGCCACGAGGCGTTCGTGCCACTTCCTCGCACCGCGCTCGCGCTTGCGACGGGTCTCGGGCTTTTCGCCGCGGCGCTGTTCGTTGGCCTGCGCTCGGGCGGCCATGCTCGCGCGC
>JBLNCO010000425.1:0-12049 GCA_050260715.1 Hyphomicrobiales bacterium
TGGTCCCATCGACGTCCTTAACTGGCTCATCGACTCCCGTCCCTGGCAGTTGAGGCATGGGTCAAGCATGTGAGAGCACATCTCACGGTGTCCGGGAGCGACTCGGTCAGGTGCCGACATAGGCCGCGAGGTGCTCGCCGGTGAGCGTGGAACGGGCGGCGACGAGGTCGGCGGGTGCGCCCTCGAAGACGATCCGGCCGCCGTCGTGGCCGGCGCCCGGACCGAGGTCGATGATCCAGTCGGCGTGCGCCATGACCGCCTGGTGGTGCTCGATAATGATGACCGACTTGCCGGAGTCGACGAGCCGGTCGAGCAGGCCAAGCAGCTGTTCGACGTCGGCGAGGTGGAGGCCGGTGGTTGGCTCGTCGAGGATGTAGACGCCGCCCTTTTCGGCCATGTGGGTGGCGAGCTTGAGCCGCTGCCGTTCCCCACCCGAAAGGGTGGTGAGCGGCTGGCCGAGCGCCAGGTAGCCGAGGCCGACATCGGCGAGCCGTTCGAGGATGGCGTGCGCAGCCGGGATGCGCGCCTCGCCGGAGGCGAAGAACGTGAGCGCTTCCGCGACGGGCAGGTCGAGGACTTCGGCGATGTTCAGCCCGCCGAGGCGGAAGTCGAGCACAGCGGGCTGAAAGCGGCGGCCCTCGCACTCCTCGCAGACGGTGCTGACGGTGGCCATGATGCCGAGGTCGGTGTAGACGAGACCGGCGCCGTTGCAGGCGGGGCAGGCGCCTTCGGAGTTGGCGCTGAAGAGCGCCGGCTTCACGCCATTCGCTTTCGCGAAGGCTTTGCGGATGGCCTCGAGGAGGCCCGTGTAGGTGGCGGGGTTGCTGCGGCGTGAGCCACGGATGGGCGCCTGGTCGACGGTGACAACCCCTTCGCGGCCAGAGACCGAGCCGTGAATCAGCGAACTCTTGCCCGAGCCGGCCACGCCGGTGACCGCGACGAGCACGCCGAGCGGGATATCGACGTCGACGTTCTTGAGGTTGTGGAGGTTCGCTCCGCGTACCTGCAGTGCGCCCGATGGCTGCCGGACCGCGGGCTTCAGCCGGGCGCGGTCGTCGAGATGGCGGCCGGTGAGGGTACGGCTCGCGCGAAGCCCTTCGACGCTGCCTTCGAACACGACTTCGCCGCCTGCTGTGCCGGCGCCGGGTCCAAGGTCGATGACGTGGTCGGCGATCGCGATGACCTCGGGCTTGTGTTCGACCACCAGCACGGTGTTCCCCTTGTCGCGCAGGCGAAGGAGGAGGTCGTTCATGCGCTGGATGTCGTGCGGGTGAAGCCCGATGGTCGGCTCGTCGAAGACGTAGGTGACGTCGGTGAGCGACGATCCGAGGTGGCGGATCATCTTCGTGCGCTGGGCTTCGCCGCCGGAGAGCGTGCCGGACGGCCGGTCGAGGCTGAGGTAGCCGAGCCCGATTTCGACGAACGAGTCGAGGGTGTCGCCGAGCGCCTGAAGCAACGGGGCGACCGAGGGCTCATCGAGGCTGCGGACCCACTCGGCGAGGTCGCTGATTTGCATGGCGCAGGCGTCGGCGATGTTGATGCCGCGGATCTTCGAAGAGCGAGCGGCCTCGTTCAGGCGCGTGCCGCCGCATTCGGGGCAGGCGGTGAAGGTAATCGCCCGCTCGACAAAGGCGCGGATGTGGGGCTGCATCGCCTCCACGTCCTTCGAAAGGAACGACTTCTGGATCTGGGGAATGAGCCCGGCGTAGGTGAGGTTGATCCCGTCGACCTTGATCTTCGTCGGTTCGCGGTAGAGAAGGTCGTCGAGCTCGCGCTTCGTGAACTCCTGGATGGGCTTATCGGGGTCGAAGTAGCCGCAGCCGCGGTAGATGCGGCCGTACCAGCCATCCATGCTGTAGCCGGGGACGGTGATGGCGCCTTCGTTCAGGGACTTGTTTTCGTCGAAGAGGGCCGACAGGTCGAAGTCGGAGACGGAGCCGGTCCCTTCGCAGCGCGGACACATGCCGCCGTGGTAGACGACGTCGCGCACGACGATGCGTTCGCCCTTGCCCTTTTCGACGTTCATCGCGCCGCTCGCCTTGCGCGTCGGGATGTTGAACGAAAAGGCGGTCGGCGGTCCGATGTGCGGCTGGCCGAGGCGGCTAAAGAGGATGCGCAGCATGGCGTTGGCGTCGGTGGCCGTGCCGACGGTCGAGCGCACGTCGGCTCCGATCCGCTGCTGGTCGACGATGATGGCGGTGGTCAGGCCATCGAGCACATCGACGTCGGGGCGTGAGAGCGTGGGCATGAAGCCCTGGACGAAGGCGCTGTAGGTCTCGTTGATCAGCCGCTGGGACTCCGCGGCGATGGTGTCGAAGACGAGCGAACTCTTGCCCGAGCCGGAGACGCCGGTGAACACGGTCAGGCGGCGTTTGGGGATCTCGACGTTGATGTTCTTGAGGTTGTTCTCCCGCGCGCCGTGGACGCGAATGAGGTCGTGGGTGTCGGCGGGATGCGCTGGTGCAGCCATCGTCGGTCTCTGCCTCCGAGCCGCTGCCAGCCCGGCCGGTCGGTCGGCAACGGGTGTAATCAGCGGAGCGCGGACGGCGGCGGCCGGCGCTCCTTACGGTCGAATTTGAGCTGTGTGCCCGGGGCGGCGCAATTCGCTCATCGCACGGCGAGCAGTACGCGGTCGGTCCCAGACTGCCATATGGTCGCGACCTCGCGGAAGCCGGCGTTGCGAAGGGCGCCCACGTGCAGGTCGTAGTTCGCCGGGATGGGCCGCTCCTTCGCAGCCAGCAGGCGCTTTCGTTCGGCGATGAGGGGCGCCACCCCGGGTTCGTTCTCGAGGGCGGCCCACCACTGCTCCGATGTCTCCACGCCGCGGGCTGCGAACGACTCGGCGGTCCAGACCCGGTCGCGGGCTCCGGCGGCGTAGCGCTGGATAGCCGGCAGGCCGGGCCCGAAATCCATGTTGTCGCCGTTGAGGAAGACGCCGCTGGGACGAACCAGCATGCCGAGCTCGCCATAGACGCGCACCAGCTCGGGGGACGAGAGCCAGTGAAGAGCGGTCGTGCTGAGAACGGCGTCGAAGCTCGTCTCACCGAGCGCCTCGGTCCAGCGCGGGGTGGCGAGGTCGGCGTGGACCCAACGCAGGCGGCCGCCGCAGTCGCCGAGCGCACGCTGTCCCAGCGCGAGCATCACCGGGTCCATATCGACGGCGACGCAGCGCGCACCGGGAAACCGGGCGAGCAGCCGCTGGCTGATCGACCCCGGCCCACACGCGAGATCGAGGGCAACGAACGTCTCGGGGAGGAGCGCCTCCAGCACGTCGAGCATGACCTGGAAGCGAGTCTCGCGCTCGGGGACGTAGCCCGCCTGCTGCCGGTCCCAGCGCTCCAGCCAGTGTTGCCAGTCGATCTGTTCGGTTGTGCCCGTGTTCATTCGCGTCTCCATCGGGTACAGGTACCCGAACATTACCGTGCCGCGCCACCGCCCGATTGGAAATTCTTCCCCACGGCGGAGCGCTCAGCCCGTGGCCTGGTCGTTCCTTCGCCGCCGATACGGGAGCCAGAAGAGGTTCAGGCCCGTGACGACGAGCAGGGCGAGCGGAAGCAGCGGCACGAAGAACACCCATTCGGCGGGATCTTCGAAGGCGGCGGCGACGATGCTGACGAGCACCACCACCGCCACGAAGGCTATCGACACCCAGCGGTGCACCTGGCGAATCCATCCGTTCCAGCCCACGTCCGGCCTCCTTCGTTATCCCTGGTTGAGCTGCGTGAGCTGGAGCAGGTTGCCGCAGGTGTCCTTCAGGACGGCGATCGTGGAGCCGGGGACGTCGGCCGGCGGCATGGTGAACTCGGCGCCGCGGGCCTTCAGCCGCTCGTAGTCGGCGCGGACGTCGGTTGTGGAGAACATGGCCGCCCGGATGCCCTGTTCGAACAGCGCCTCCTGGTACGCGCGGGCCGCCGGGTTGACATTCGCCTCGAGCTGCAGTTCGGCGCCGTTCGGGTCCTCGGGCGAAACGACGGTCAGCCAGCGGTAGCCGCCGGCCGACACATCCGCCTTCTCCTGGAAGCCGAGCACGTCGGTGTAGAACTGGAGCGCCTTCTCCTGGTCGTCGACGTAGACGGTGACGAGTCCGATCTTCATGGGGACCTCCGTTGCTGATCTGGCGGGCCGCTAACGCCCGCCCGCCTGGGTGACGTATGCCAGCGCGAAAACGTGACCGGGGCGCCCGCGCCGAATTTGAAACGGCGCGAACACACCGCACGCCCGGCTGTCAGAAGTACTTCTCGACGGGGCGGATCTCGATGGCGCCGCCGAGCCGCGCCTGCGGGATGCGCGCCGCGAACGCAACGGCGGCGTCCATGTCCTCGACGTCGTAGACGAAGGCGCCGCCGATGCCTTCGCGCAGGTATGGGCCATCTTCGGCCTGCACGGCGCCGTCGTGCACGCGGACCGTCTTCGCCGTGTGCGGCGCAATGGGCGGCAGGCGCAGGGCATCGCCCATCGCCTCGTTGAGACGCGCGTACTCGGCGTAGATGTCCCGCTGCTCCGACCGGGACAGCGCGTCCCACCCGGGGGAACCCGGCAGGGGGAAGTTCCCGTGGTAAATGACCATCACGAATTGCATGTGTTCTCCTTCCGTACGGCGGCCGGGAGCGGGAGACCGTGCGCGATTCCCCGGCAGGGGGTTTCGCGGCCGGTCACATCCTTCGCGCGGCAGCCGTCAGTACGATGACGAGACCACGCAGGGGAACGTGACCGATGGACAACAACTGGCTGGCGGAGCGCTTCGAAGCAGACCGGCCGCGGCTGCAGTCGGTGGCCTACCGGCTCCTGGGTTCGGCGAGCGAAGCCGACGATGCCATGCAGGAGGCGTGGCTGCGCCTGAGCCGCACCAACGCCGGCGAGGTGGAGAACCTGAGCGGCTGGCTGACGACGGTCGTGAGCCGCGTGTGCCTGGACATGCTGCGGTCGCGGCGCGCCCGGCGGGAGGAGCCGCTGGAGCCGGAGGAGCCGCTGCGCGATGCGGCCGACCCCGAGCGGGAGGCGATGCTCGCGGAGTCGGTCGGGCTGGCGATGACGGCCGTGGTCCAGAAGCTCTCGCCGGCGGAGCGCGTGGCGTTCGTGCTGCACGACGTGTTCGGAGTGCCGTTCGAGGAGATAGCGGAGATTGTCGACCGGTCGCCGGTGGCCGCGCGCCAGCTGGCGAGCCGCGCCCGGCGGCGGGTACAGGGCGCGTCCGAGGAGGGCCGGCCCGAGGACGTGGCGCGCCACCAGGCGATCGTCGAGGCGTTCTTCCGGGCGGCCCACGATGGCGACTTCGAGGCACTGCTGGAAGTGCTGGACCCGGATGTTGTCCTGCGCCCGGACGAGACGGCGTTGCGCATGGGCCAGCGCAGCGGCTGGATCACGTCGATGCTGCGCGGGGCGCCGGCTGTAGCGCGGCAGTTCTCGGGGCAGGCGCAGGCGGCGCAGGTGGCCCTCATCGATGGCGTGCCGGGAGCCGTCTGGATGGCCGGCGGCCTGCCGCGCGTGGTGTTCGGGTTCGCCATCCGCGATGGCCGGGTGACCGAGATCGAGCTCCTCGCCGACCGGGAACGGCTGCAGCAGATGACGGTGGAGGTGGTGGGGTAGCGGGGCGGCGCCGCAGGAGGGGCAAGGCCGGCGATCGGGCTAGACTGGCGGTACTACCTCGACTGGAGTGCCGCCCTTGAGCGCGACCGAGACTTCGCACGACATCCTGCCCTTCGACGCCACCGAGACGACGCTGCCAAACGGGCTGCGCGTCATCGTCGTGCCGACGGGATTCCCGAACCTGGTTTCGCTGCAGATCCCGGTGCAGACGGGGTCGCGGAACGAAGTGGAGCCGGGGAAGTCGGGCTTCGCGCACTTCTTCGAGCACATGATGTTCCGGGGCACCGAGCGGTATTCGCCCGAGGCGTACCAGGAGATCATCACGCGTGCGGGCGCCCGCCAGAACGCCTACACCACCGACGACTACACCAACTATCACATCACCTTCGCGAAAGAGGACCTGGAGAAGGTGCTGGAGATCGAGGCGGACCGCTTCATGCGGTTGTCGTACCCGGAGCCCGCGTTCAAGACCGAGGCGCGGGCGATCCTCGGGGAGTACAACAAGAGCGCCTCGGAGCCGCTGACGAAGCTCATCGAAGTGCAGCGCGACCACGCGTACAGCACGCACCCCTACAAGCACACCACGATGGGGTTCATCGCCGACATCGAGGACATGCCGAACCAGTTCGAGTACTCGCGGACGTTCTTCGACCGCTGGTATCGGCCCGAGTACACGACGATCATCGTGGCCGGCGATGTGGCGCCCGCCGACGTGCTGCCGCTGGTCGAGAAGTACTGGGGCGAATGGCAGCCCGGCGGCCGGGCGCCCGTGGAGATCCCCCAGGAGCCGCCCGCGGCGGGGCCGGTCACGGCGCACGTCCCCTGGCCGGCGCCAACGCTGCCGTGGGTGTCCGTGGCGTTCCACGGGCCGGCGTTCTCCACCACGGTGCCCGACTACGCAGCGGTCGATGTGCTGTTCGACCTCTTCTTCGGCGAGACGTCGGAGCTGTACCAGCGGCTGGTGGAGCGCGAGCAGAAAGTGGACCAGCTTTTCCCGTATGTGCCGTCGCAGCAGGACCCGGGGCTCGCGAGCGTGTTCGCGCGGGTGAAGGACCCGGCCGACGCCGCGTACGTCCGCGACGCGATCTTCGAGACGGTGCAGGAGGCGCGCGAACGGCCGGTGCCGACCGGCCGGCTCGAAGAGGCGAAGTCGAACATGCGCTACGGCTTCGCCCGCACGCTCGACAACTCGGAGTCGATTGCGGCGACGCTGGCACGGTTCGTGCGGTTCGAACGGCGCTACGGCACGCTGAACGAGCTGTTTCGAACGTACGACCGGCTCACGCCGGACGACCTGCACGCGGCCGCGAAGCGGTACCTGACGGACGCCAACCTCGTCTTCACGACGCTCTCGCACGAGCCGCTCGCGGAGGGCATCGATCGGCTGCCGGCGATCGGCGAGAGCGGGGCGACGGCGGCCACGGGAGCGGAGATCCCGTTCGTGGTGCAGGCGACCCCTTCGACGCTGCTGCGGTTCAAGCTGCTGTTCGGGGTGGGTTCGGCGCACGACCCGGCGGGCAAGGAGGGGCTCGCACACCTCGCGGCGGAGATGATCGCGGACGCGGGGAGCGAACGGCAGCGGATCGACGAGATCAACCGTGCGCTGTTCCCGATTGCGGGGTCGTTCGGGGCGCAGGTGGACCGCGAGATGACGACGTTCACGGGGGTCATCCACCGGGACAACCTCGAGAAGTTCCTGGGCATCGTGCTGCCGCAGCTGCTGACGCCCGGCTTCCGGGACGAGGACTTCACGCGGCTGAAGGAGCGCCAGCGCAACGAGCTTGTCCAGGACCTCCGCGCGAACAATGAGGAGGAGCTGGGGAAGGAGCGGCTGCAGGCGAACATCTTCGCGGGCACGCCCTACGGCCACCCGGCGCTGGGGACCGTCTCGGGCATCGGCGCGATTTCGCTGGACGACGTGAAGGCGTTCGTGGCGGACAGGTACTGCCAGGCGAACCTCACGGTCGGGCTCGCGGGCGATTTCCCGGACGGGTTCGAGGCGCGCTTCCGGGGCGAGCTGGCGCGCCTGCCGGAAGGGACGAAAGCGCCCGAACCGCAGGTCGAGGGGCGCCAGCCGCGCGGCATCGAGGTTGAGATCGTGACGAAGGAGACGCGGGCGACGGCGATCTCGTTCGGGCACCCGATCCCGGTGACGCGCAGCCACCCGGACTTCGCGGCGCTCTGGCTGGCGCGGGCGTGGCTCGGGGAGCACCGGGCGAGCAACGGGCGGCTCTTCCAACGGCTGCGCGAGGTGCGCGGGCTGAACTATGGCGACTACGCGTACATCGAGGCGTTCCCGCGGGGGATGTACCAGTTCTTCCCGGACGCCAACCTGGCGCGGCGGGCACAGATCTTCGAAATCTGGATTCGGCCGGTGCCGCCGGAGCAGGCCGTATTCGCGCTCAAGCTGGGCATCCACGAGCTCGCGCGGCTCATCGAGCAGGGGCTGAGCGAGGAGGAGTTCGAGACGACGCGGAACTACCTCTCGAAGAACGTGTTCGTGACCACGAAGACGCAGGACCAGCAGCTGGGTTACGCGCTCGATAGCCGCTGGTACGGTATCGGCGACTTCGCGGAGACGATGCGCGCGGAGCTCGCGACGCTGACCGCGGCGCGCGTGAACGAGGTGGTGCGGCGGTACCTCTCGGCGGAGAACCTGAGCGTGGTGATGGTCACGAAGGACGGCGAGGCCCTCCGCGAACAGCTGCTCTCCGGCGAGCCGACGACGATCGTCTACGACGCGCCGAAGCCGCCGGAGATCACGGAGGAGGACGCGGTGGCCGGCGCGCGGCAGCTCAACATCCGGCCCGAAGCGGTGCGGATCACGCCGGTCGAAGAGGTGTTCGCGTAGGGGCCGCCGACCGACAGGAATGGAAGCCTATCGCTTTGTCGCTGCCACCGTTGAATGCAGTACTCGCCTCCGCGCCAGTGCTATCGCGGCTGGTGAGTCCACCGCCGGGCGCACCAGGCCGGGACCGCCCTTACTCGAAGAGGAGTCCGCACCCAGTGGATTGACGACATCGACAACTTTCCCGTCCGTTACCCGGACCCACCGTTCCGCGTCTCCGCTGACAAGTTCGAACTGCCAGGAACGGCGGCGGCCGTCGATCCCCGAAGTGACCGAGGGGCTGGCGTTTACGTCGCTACTGGAGGCAGCATGGATTGCCCATTCTCCGCCCCAGCTTTGTGCCGTTTTCGCGGCGATGTCCCAGGCTTCGAGCAGCGTCAGTGCGCGCGCTTCCGCTGGCGGATCCGAATGGAGGATTGTCCCGGAAACGTCTGTCCCGGAGGCGTCGGAGTCGAGTACCAAGACACCCACGCCCGTCGCAACCACTAGTGCCGCAATCACCGCTGACAAGACCCGGGCACGCATACTGATATGCCGGATCACCGCTCTACCTCCCGTCTCTGAGATAGCGGAGCTTTAGTTTCTCCATGAAAGATTGTCAACGTCGGTATTTGTGAAGAACAGCGTGCATCGCGGTCACGATGCGAGAGCCCTCAGCCGGGGACATCCGGTCGTTCCCGGCGGTCAGGCGTAGCCGCTGGCGGTGCGGATGACGCCAGCGGCGGGGGTGTTCGCCGGAGGGTTCGCCTGAGCCTACTGCAGCGGCAGATCCCAGTCCCCCTTGAGGACACGACCGGTCGAGTCAACCGAGATCTCCACGGTCGAATCGGCCCGAATGTCGCCAGCGAAAATCAGCGACGAGTCGTTCGCGTTGACGTCGAGAGCCTCGGTCTTGGCAAAGCGCGTCGATCCTTCGACCTCCTTGAGCGCGACTCCGTCGACCGTCACGACAGCATGGGTGGCGGGGTGCGTCGCAACCACGGCGGGGACCTCGCCCGGGCTTCGAACCGGGCCAAATATCGGTCAGCGAGAGACCAGGCTGCCGAGCTGTTCGGCGAGCTCTTCGGGCGAGGTCACGGGGAGATTGCAGACCATGTTCTCGCAGACGTAGGCGTGGGCGGCGCCGTCCGTGGGTTCGCGGCCTTCGAAGAGCGGCAGCGGGTCGCCGCCGGCGGTCGGCGCGACGACGAGCCACGGGAGAAAGCGCGAGCCGGCCTCGCGCTCGAGCGGCGCGCGGGCGGCGGGTTCGCCGACGATAGCGAGCTCGCGCGGCGGCGAGAGCAGGAATTCGATGCACTGCCAGGCCGTCCCGAAGCCGGTGGGCGCCTGCAGGAGCATGCGCTGGACCAACCCAATGACCTCGCGCGCGACCTCCTCCCACTCCGGCTTCGCGTAGTAGCGCGAGAGCCAGAGCGCGAGCAGCGCAGCCGCCCCGTTCGCGCTGGGCGTGGCCCCATCGAAGAACGACTTCTGGCGAATGAGGAGCTCTTCGCTGCCGGCGCCGGTTTCGAAGAAGCCGCCGCCGGTAATGTCGCGAAAGTCGCGGAGGAGCACTTCGAACAGTTCGCGCGCCCATTCGAGGTGCGCGATGCCGCCGGTGAGCTTGTAGAGCTCGATGAGGCCGAGGCCATAGTAGGCGTAGTCTTCGGCCATGCCATCGACCTTCGCGACGCCCGCCTTGTAGGTGTGAAGGAGCTTGCCGTCGCGCCAGAGCTTTTCGCGCACGAATCCGGCGTTGCGCTCAGCGACGTCGCGGTAGGCGGGGTTGTCGAGGACACGGGCGGCTTCGGCGAAGGCGGCCAGCGCGAGGCCGTTCCACGAGGTGAGGACCTTGTCGTCGAGGCCGGGCTTCACGCGGGTTTGGCGGACCTCGAGCATGCGCGCCTTCATCGCGGCGAGGCGGTCGATGAGCTCCCGTTCGCTCAGCCCGAACTGGCCTGCGATTTCCTCGGGCGTGTGCCAGGTCGAGAGCACGTTGCGCGTCCCGAACTCGGGGTGGTGCGGGTCGCGGAAATTACCCTCTTCGGTGACGCCGAACCAGGCGTTGAAGATGGCCGCGTCCTCGTGGCCGAGGGCTTCGCGGACTTCGGCGGGCGTCCAGAGGAAGTACTTGCCTTCGATGCCCTCGCTGTCGGCGTCATGCGCGCTGTAAAAGCCCCCTTCGCGGTCGAGCATCTCGCGTTCCAGGTAGATAAGGGTTTCGCGGGCGATGCGGGCGTAGAAGGGTTCCTTTGTGAGCTGGTAGGCGTGGAGGTAGGTGCGCACCAGCTGGGCGTTGTCGTAGAGCATCTTTTCGAAGTGGGGCACGAGCCAGTAGCGGTCGACGCTGTAGCGGGCGAAGCCGCCGCCGAGGTGGTCGTACATGCCACCGCTGGCCATGCGCGCGAGCGTGAGCAGGGCCATCTCGAAGGCGGCCGGCGATCCGGCGTCCTGGTCCTTCTTGCGCTGGGCGTAGGCGAGCAGGAACTCGAGGTTGCCGGGCGAAGGGAACTTCGGCGCCTGGCCGAAGCCGCCCCATTCGGCGTCGAACACGCGGCGGAACATTTCGACGCCCTCGTCGGCGGTCTCGGGCGGGACATGGCCGGTACCGGCGCCGGCGGTGCGCGCAGTCGCCGCGCGGAGGTGGTCGGTGATGCCATCGGCGGAGTTGAGGATCTTGGCCCGCTCGTTCGTCCAGGCTTCGTGGAGCGCTTCGAGCACGCGGGGGAAGCCCGGCCGGCCGTGGGCGTCCTCGGGCGGGAAGTAGGTACCGGCGTAGAAGGGCTTGCCATCGGGCGTGAGGAAGACGGTCATGGGCCAACCGCCCTGGCCGGAAATCGCCTGGACCGCCGCCATATAGACGCCATCGACGTCGGGGCGCTCTTCGCGGTCGACCTTGATGTTGACGAACCACTGGTTCATCAGGGCGGCGATGTCGGGATTTTCGAACGACTCGTGCGCCATGACATGGCACCAGTGGCAGGAGCTGTAGCCAACCGAAAGGAGGATTGGCCGGTCTTCGGCGAGCGCCTTCGCGAACGCCTCATCGCCCCACGGGTACCAGTCGACCGGGTTATCGGCGTGCTGGAGCAGGTAGGGACTGGTCTCGTTCGCGAGGCGGTTGGGCATGGTGCGGCCTCCGGGGGTGGTAGATCCACCCTACCAGAGGCCGCCTGCGCGGGGTCCGGCTTCAGGGGAAGCGGTTGAACCAGAGGAGCGAAAGGCCGCCGGCGGCGATCACGAAGGCAGCGGCGATGCCCGAGAAGATGTGGGTGATTTCGCGGTCCTCGTGGTCGTAGCCGATGGTCGAGCCGAGCTCTTCGTACACGCTCTTGAGCTCGCCGGCGTCGGGCGCGGAGAAGAACTTCGCGCCGGTGTCGTCGGCGATTTCGCTGAGGGTCTCTTCGTCGGGGGGAACGCGGACGAAGTGGGTCCGGCCTTGCGCGTCTTCGACTTCGGCGACGCCGTCGGGTGTGCCGAGCGCGATGGTGAACACGGGGACGCCCATGTCCTTCGCCTCCTGGGCGGCGTCGAGCGGCTCGACGGTGCCGGCGGTGTTGTAGCCGTCGGAGAGGAGCACGACGACCACCGGGGCTTTTTTGCCAGGCTGGCGCTCCGGCCGGGGCGTGGGCGTTG
>JBLNCO010000426.1:0-4177 GCA_050260715.1 Hyphomicrobiales bacterium
GTACCCGCACGACTACTTCGATGCGTTCAAGCAGGCCGGCCTCCTGGGGATGGCCATCCCCGAAGAGATGGGCGGCACCGGCAACGGCGTCCTGCCGCTCTGCCTGGCGATCGAAGAGGTGGCGAAGTACGAGTGCGGCGCGGGGCTCATTCTCGTGCTCTCCGGGTTGCCGACGCGGCCCATCGTGTTCGGCGGCACGAAGGAGCAGCAGCAGCGCTGGCTACCCGCATTCGCCTCCGGCGACGCCAAGGGCGCCTTCTGCCTGACCGAACCGGACCACGGCTCCGACGCCGCCAACCTCGAGACGCGCGCCGTCCGTGATGGCGACGATTACGTGCTCAACGGGAACAAGGTGTACATCTCCGGCGGCACCGTCGCCGACTACCTGACCGTCTTCGCGCGCACCGGCGGCCCGGGCCCGAAGGGCATCAGCGCGTTCGTGGTCGACGCGCACGCTCCCGGCGTGACCATCGACCGCACCGACGACAAGATGGGCGTGCGCAGCGTCCCGACCGCGCACTTCAGCTTCCAGGATGTGCGCGTGCCGGCCGAGAACCTGCTCGGCGGGGTCGAAGGCGCGGGGTTCAACCACGCGATGCTCACGCTGAACACTCTCCGCCCGACGGTCGGCGCGCGGGGCGTCGGGCTGGCCGAAGGCGCCGCCGCCTACGCGCTCGAGTGGGCGCGCGAACGCAAGGCGTTCGGGAACAGCGTCATCGACTTCGAGGCGATCCAGTTCATGTTCGCCGACATGGCCATCCAGATCGAAGCCGCGCGCAACCTCGTCTACAAGGCCGCCTGGCTGGTCGACCAGGGCAAGTACACCCGCGAGTACGCGCACAATCTTTCGATTGCGAAGGCGTACGCGACCGAGGTGGCGAACCGCGTGGCGTTCGATGCGCTGCAGGTACTTGGCGCGCAGGGGTACATGAAGGACCACCCGCTCGAGCGCCACTACCGCGACGCCCGCCAGCTCATGATCGTCGAGGGGACGTCGCAGGTGCAGCGCGTGATCATCAGCCGGGCGATGATCGACCGCAACCTGGTCTACGGGTAAACGCGCGACGGGTCCCGGACGGAATTCGGAACGAACACCACGAGGGGGAGCCGACGGCTCCCCCTCGATTCACTGGCCCGCCGGCGGCCTACTTGTTGCCGTTCCCCTGGCCGTTGCCGTTGCCCTGCCCGGGGTTGGACCTCGCCGATGATTCCGCCGCAGCGGGCGTGGTGTCATCGGGCGTGGGCGTCCCCGTGGCCGAGCCCGTGGGCTCCGGCGTGGCGTTCTTCGCGCCGTTCTGACGGTGTTCGCCGCTGCTCCCCACGTCGCACCCGACCGGGCCGCCGGGCCCACGGCCGTTCGCGAAGAGCACGTCGTCGCAGCCCTGGCCGTTCGCGTGCGGGTCGGTGGCATCGTCCGCACCGCCGGTCGCGGCATCCGAGGGCGTTGCCTCGGGCGTGCCGGTCTCCGTCGGCGTCGGGGAGGCAGTGCTCGTCGCGCCGTTCTGGCGATGCGAGCCGCTGTTCCCCACGTCGCAGCCGACCGGGCCGCCGGGTCCACGGCCGTTCGCGAACAGGACGTCGTCGCAGCCAAGACCGTTGGCATGCGCGGTGGACGCCGCGCCCTGGTCGTCCGCGTCGCCGCCGGGCACCGGAGTCCCATCCGGGCCGGGAGTACCCGTCCCGTCAGTCGCGGTCCCGGTGGGGTCGGTCGGCGTCTCGGTCGAATCTGTCGGTGTCGCGGTGAGGGTGCCGTCGTTCGCGGCGGGCGTTTCGTCGAGCTCGGCCGCCGCGGTGATGGCGGAAATGGGGCCCGTGATCGGGTTGCGGCCGGTGAGTGCGGCGCCCGTACCCAGGGCGGCGAACGGCGAAAGGACCGCGTCAGCGATGAGCAGCGAGCGCGGAATGTCGCGAATGTTCATATCACCTCCGTACGCCAGTACCGGGCAGGGCGCACGGCTGTGATGGGCGTCACGCAAACGTTCGGGGAACGGCGCGTAAACGTTGCGGCGCGCGAAGCTAGCGCACGAGCGCTCCGTACGCGTCGGGCACGCGGTCGCGGATGACGTGCGTGGCGGGCGCGCGGTCCTTCCAGCGCGAGAACATGCGGCTCACGCCGGCCGCCATCGCAACGCCTGTGCCGGCCGCGACGGCCGTCAGCGGGGAGCCGTCGGGGCTCGTGATGACCCCGCCATCCGGCCACGCAGCGGCCGTGTACACCCGCGACTCGTCGCTCCGGCAGCGGGCAACCGACTCCAGCATCTCGTGCGGCGCGAACGCGGACCATGCGAGGATGTCGGCGCCTTCGAGCGCCAGGCAGCGCCCGACCTCCGGCACGTACCCCTCGTCGCCGCAGAGCAGGCCCACGTTGCCGGCGGGTGTCGGCACGACCGGCGCGGGCGTCTCGCCGAGGGCGATGCCGCGGCCGTGTGTCGCCTGGTGCTCGACGGTCTGTTCGGGGGTGATGAGCACGCCGACCCGCTGCGGTGCGCCGCCATTGGTCGCGACCGCGAACGCAAGCGAGCCGCCGCGCACCCGCACGGTCGATTCGAGCATTGGGAGTTGCACGCGCCAGTCGGGGGCGGCTTCGCGGCCTGCGAACACCACGAGGTCGCAGTCCTGGGCGCGCAGGGCATCGAAACGCGCGGCCATCTCGCGGGCATCGAACGGGCCGCCATCGGGCACAACCGCGATGCGGCGGCTCTCCTGTGCGGGGACCAGCGGCTCGCGTTCCAGCGCGATCGCCGGCAGCTCCTCGACCGGGCGCACGAGCGTGCCGTAGAGCGCGGGCCTCCGCGGGATCGCTTCGACGTACTGCGGTTCGAGCTCGAAGACCACCACGGTCTCGCGGTCACTCGGCGCGCAGACGCGAACCTGGCCGGTGGGGTCCACGACCATCGATCGGCCGGCGTAGATGATGCTTCCCGCTTCGGGGCCCCACTTGTCCGCGGCCGCCACCCATGCCGCGTTTTCGAACGCACGCACGGGCATCAGGTACTGGCACTGCGTGGTGGTGAGCTCGGCGGTCGTGCGGCCCCACGAAACCCACGCCGTGAGGTCGACGATGACCTCGGCGCCGTTCACGTGGAGCATGCGCGCGACTTCGGGCTGGCGGCCATCGGCGCAGATGAGCACGCCGAAGCGCGCGAACCCGGCGTCGAACACGGGGAAGTTGCGTCCCCGTTCGAACCAGTTCGTATCGAAGTGCCAGAGGAAGGACTTGTCGTAGCGGCCAACCACTTCGCCGCCCGGGTCGAAGACGACGCCGCTGTTCGTGACGCGCCCGGGGCCGTGGGGCACGGCCATTCCCGCCGCGAGCCAGTACCCGTAGCGCCGGGCCTTTTCCGCGAACAGCGAGACCACTTCGTCGTACGGCCGGACCGCCGGGTGGCCATAGGGGTCGTTGTTCCCGAGGTAGTACGCCGGATAGGCACATTCCGGGAGCGCGGCAAGCTGCGCGCCGGCTTCGCCCGCTTCGTCGAGCGCGCGAAGGAGGTTCTGGAGGTTCTCCTCCGCCTGCTCGATGTCGTACGCACGGACCTGGCAGAGCGCTACCTTGAATGGCTCCATCGACTCCTCCTGGCCGGCCTTCGGCCGCGGGCCTGCCGTCAGTCTAGCGCAGCGGCGGCGGCCGGGAGCCAGCGTGGAGGGCGGTCAGTGATGGATGGCCCGGGCTTCGGCCCTGGGCAGAGCGCGTGCGAGACCGCTTGCGCACGGCTCGCAGAGCCCGTGGGACACCTCGGGGCCGCCATCGACGAGGAGTTCCCCACACCAGGCGCAGACCACCGTGAGGGTCTCGCTGCGCGTTATTCGAGGGGTGCGGATAGTTTGCATGCACGCATTCTCCGCGACGAAAGGTGCCGCACGGATAAGCGGCGCCACTGGGAGCTATCAACGGGGTAATTGCCGATCGGGGAGTGCCCTATGAGGATGCAGGAGTTCCCTATCGGGGTTCAGTCCGGCGTTGCGAGCGTCATGGCGGCGAAGGTGATGCCCATCATCGCGATGCCGATGGGCAGGTAGAGGCCCGCGGTGAGCTTCCGATCGGTGTTCGAAACAACGAATGCCATGAAGAACAGCTGGAGCAACGCGGCGATCATCAATGGCTGCACGGCGGGAGCTCCAGGGAGTTGTCACGATTCACGCTAGCGAGCCCGGCCGCGATCGCGGGTTACACACG
>JBLNCO010000427.1:0-12106 GCA_050260715.1 Hyphomicrobiales bacterium
ACGACTGGGAGGCGCACACGCTGGCGCGCGAGTACGGCCGCATGCAGCGTGGCGTGTACGAGCCGACCTGGCGCCAGTTCTTCACCGGCAACGCCATCGTGCGCCGCGCGGACGTGATCGCTGCCGGCGGCTTCAACGAACACTTCACCCGCGCCGAGGACGTCGAGCTGGGCCGGCGGCTGGCGCTCCGGGGCTGCCGGTTCGTGTTCGAACCAAAGGCAATCGGCTGGCACTACGCGCGCCGTTCGCTCGAAAGCTGGCTGCGCATCCCGCGCGAATACGGCGAATTCGACGCCGAGATCGACCGCCTCTACCCGGAGCTCCACTGGCGCCGGGTCGTTCGCCGCGAGCAGGCGGAGCGCCCGTGGCCCGTGCGTGCCGCACGGCGAGTACTCGGCAACCGGCAGGTCCGGCCGGCCGCGGTCCGAGCGCTGGTGCGGGGAGCGCGCGCCGCCTACCGCGTGCGGCTTCGGTCGGCGGCACTTCGCGGCCTGAGCATGGCCTACGACATCGAATACCACGCGGCGTTCGCCCGTGCCTCCGCGCGGACGCGAAACCGGGCATCAACCGCCCCTCAACGCGAAGCGCCTACCGTTACCCGCGGACCGCACGTGTAGCCCGGCCTCAACGCCGGCTCGACGCAACGAACCCGCCCGCACTGGAGCACCGATGGCGCATCCCCGCCTGGCCCTCTGCCTCGAACAGACCCTCGGTCATCGCGCCCACGGGCAGAACCTCGAGGCGGCGGCCGGGTCGCGCGCCAACACCGACGTCGTTCGCGTCGAATACCCGGACCGCACTCGCCTGCGCGTCCCCTGGGCGCTCCGGGGCAGCTGGCTCGCCCGTTCCCAGCTCCGGGACCGCGGCCGCCGCGACGCCATCCTCTTCCACACCCAGACAATTTCGCTGTTTGCCGCCCAGGCGTCGCGCGGCGCACCGTACGTGGTGAGCCTCGATGCCACGCCCCGGCAGGTGGACGAAATGGGCCAGTGGTATCGCCACGGCGCCGGCCCCCGCCCGGTCGAGGCGGCGAAGGCACGCTGGTACCGCGAGGTCTTCGCGGGCGCCTCGGCGCTCGTCACCTGGTCCCAGTGGGCCGCCGATTCCCTCGTCCGCGAGTACGGCTGCGCTGGCAAGCGCATCGAAGTCGCCCACCCGGGCGCCAGCCGCGCGTTCTTCGAAATCCAGCGCGTTTCGAAGAGCGCCCGCCCCCGGATCCTGTTCGTCGGCGGCGATTTCGAACGCAAGGGCGGACACGACCTTCTTCGCGCCTTCGAACCGCTCGCAGGCCGCGCCGAGCTCGTCCTCGTCACCGAGGCGCAGGTGCCCGAGCGCCCGGGCGTGCGCGTCGTCCATGGTGTGCGCCCCGGGACGCCGGAGCAGTTCCGCGCCTTCGCCGAAGCCGACATCTTCTGCCTGCCCACCTACGGCGACTGCACGTCGGTCGCGATCGGCGAGGCGCTCGCCGCCGGCCTGCCCGTCGTGACGACAAGCGTCGGTTCGAACCGCGAGACCGTGCCCGAAGCCGCCGGACGGATCATCGCCCCGGGCGATGCCCCCGCGCTCACCGCCGCCCTCGATGAGCTCGCGAGCGATGCCTCCCTGCGCCTCCGCGCCGGGGAAGCCGCCCGCGAGCACGCCCGCGCCCACATGGACGCCGCCGCGAACGCCCGCCGTGTGCTCGCGCTTCTCGAGGAGGTCGCGTGATGCCGCGGACGCTCCTTCTGGTCAGTGCCACCGCCGCGGACGCCGAACGCCTGCGCACGAATGGCCCTCGCCGCGACTTCCTCGAGGCGGCGGCTGCGACGGGCGGCGAAATCCTGTACCAGGAATCGAATGGCTCGCGCCGGGGGTGGCGCGCAAAGCTGTTCGGGCCGCACGTGCGCCAGGCATGGCGCGCCGCCGGCCGCGTCGAACCGGGCGACATCGTCTTCGCCGACGGCGAGCACAACGGCATCCCGCTGCTTGTCTCGCTCGCGCTCCGCCGCCGGCGGCCGGAGCGTGTCGTGATGCTCGGCCACCTGCTCACCCGCCGCTGGAAGCTCGCCATGCTCGCGCTCGCGACGCGCCTCGGCCCGGGCGGCGTGCTCGCCGTGCACAGCGTCGAGCAGGCGACCGCCGCGCGCCGCTGGCTTGGCCGCCGCTGGCGCATCCAGCTCCTCCCCTACCAGGTCGACACCGACTACTGGCGCCGGACCGAACCCGCGCCCGCCGCAGACCCGCCGCTCGTGGTCGCTGTGGGCTCCGAAAACCGCGACTACGACACCCTCGTCCGCGCGGTCGACGGGCTCCCCCTGCGCGTGGTCATCGCGGCCGGGAGCCACTGGGCGCGTTCCGTCGCCGGGACTGCGACCCTGCCCACGAACGTCGACTACCGCTCCGACCCGCTGCCGTTCGCCGAGCTCCGCGAGCTCTATGCGCGGGCGGCCCTGGTCGTGGTCCCCGTGCACGACGTCGCGAACCAGTCGGGGGTGACGGTCATCCTCGAAGCGATGAGCATGGGGCTCCCCGTCGTAGTGACGGCGTCCCGCGGGCAGCGCGAGTGCATCACCGGGCCGCTGGTGCACGGGGACGGCGCCCTCGACCCCGCCGCCACGGCCAATCGCGGGCCGCACCTCTTCGGCGACCACGCGTCGCGTGATACCACCGGGTTCTACGTCCCGCCGGGCGACCCCGCCGCCCTGCGCAGCGCCATCGAATGGCTGATCGCGCACCCGGCGCTCGCCGCACCCTACGGCGAGGCCGGCCGGCGCGCCGCCTGCCGACACTTCGGCATCGAGCGCTACACCGCCTGGTTCGCGCGTGAGCTGAGCGTCCAGACGCCCGGCCCGGCCGCCCCTGAACGCTTCGTGGCTGAACCGCGATGAACGCCGCCCTCCCGGTCGCCGGCTCTGGCCTCGCGCTCATCGTGGCCGCGCACGGCGCCTGGTGGAGCCTGCTCTCGTTGGCTGCGCTGCGGCGCCCGCGCCCGTCCCCGCCACCGGCGCAAACGTGGCGATTCGCCGTCATCGTGCCCGCCCACAACGAGGAAGCCGGCATCACGGACTGCCTGGCGAGCCTGAAGGACGCACCGTTCGCCCCGCGCCCCGAAATCATCGTTGTCGCCGACAACTGCACCGACGCCACGGCCGATGTCGCCCGTGCCCATGGCGTTACCGTGCTCGAACGCACGTCGCAGACCGAGCGCGGCAAGAGCTTCGCGCTGGACTTCGCGTTGCGCACGCTGGCCGCACGCCCCACGCCGCCCGACGCCGTGCTGTTCGTCGACGCCGATACGCGCGTCTCCGGCACGTTCTACAGCGCTATCGCCTCCGCCTTCGAACGGGGCGCACAGGCGGTGCAGGTGCACTACGCCGCCGAACCCGACGACGCCCCGCTTGCGCGCCTGCGCGCACTCGCACTGCTGCTCGTGCACTGGGCCCGCCCGCTGGGCGCCGCGCGTCTCGGGCTGGGCACCGGGCTGAAAGGGAACGGCATGGCCATGCGCTGGCACCTCGTGAACCGCGGTGTGGGCGGCGCCGGCCTCGCCGAGGACGCCGCCATGACGCTCGCGCTGGCGGCCCGGGGGGTACCGGTACGCTTCGTCCCCGGCGCGACGGTGTGGGGCAGGATGGCGAGTTCCTACGCGGACGCCGAAACGCAGGACCGCCGCTGGGAAGGCGGGCGACTGTCGCTCATCCCACGGGCGCTCGTCACCGCGCTCGTTGCGCTGGGACGCGGCCGCATCGCCTGCGCAGCCGCCGCCCTGGAGGTGGCTGCGCTCCCGTTGAGCGCCCTCGCGGCCGCGGCGATCGTCAGCGGTGGGCTTGCGCTCGCCGGCTTCGGCAGCGCCTGGCTCGCGGTTGTGGCGGCAGGTTCCCTCGTCGCTTATGTCACGATCGGGCTGCTCGCGGCGCGCCCCTCCCCGCGCGACCTGCTCGCCCTCCGCTCGGCGCCGCGCTTCTTCCTCTACAAGCTGCGCGTGTTCGCGGGCCTGCTCACCCGCCGGCAGTCGGCCTGGGAGCGCACCGCGCGTTAGCGCCAGTTCGTGTCGCGATCCCCACGCGCCGTTACCAGCGCGCGACCCGCGTTCAACCCCGAGTGCGCCGCCGCCTCGTATTCTTCGCGCTATGGAGGCCCCATCGCGCCCCCGTGCCCTTTTCGTCGGCATCACGTACGCCGGCTGGAAGACGCGCCAGCTCAACCTCGAACGGCACATGGCCGAAGACGGCCGCCTCGATGCGGTCTACCGGCGCGTCACCGGCTGGAACGAAGGTGGCTGGCTCGAACGCGTTCCCGGCCTGCCCGCGGGGCTCAAGGGCCGCGCACGGGCGATGCTCCAGGCTCGCGCCTTCGCCACTGTTCCTCGCCCCGATGTCACCTGGACGTCGTGCCTCGAACTGGCGATGCCGTACCTCTGGTCGCAGTTCGGTCCACTCCGCCGCCCGCTCGTGGTCGAAACCGACTGGACGCTCGAACAGCAGGAGGCGATGGCGCCAATCTACTTCCGGCGCGCCCCGCGCGAAGGCGCCGCACGCCGCATCGCGCAATTCCAGGAGCGCACGCTCTTCGACCGCGTCACGCTCTTCACGCCCATTTCGAACTGGGCGGCCGCCGGCCTCCGCAGGCTCGGCATCGAAGACGAGCGCATCCATGTCCTGCACCCCGGCCTCGACCTCGACGCATGGCGCATGCCGCCCCGCCAGGCCGACACCAGCCGCCCGCTCCGGCTGCTCTTCGTGGGCGGTGACTTCGAACGCAAGGGCGGCGACATGCTCGTTGAGGCGATCCGCTCGCGTTTCGCCGGCCGCTGCGAGCTCGATGTCGTGACGCGCAGCCCCGTGCCGCCCGCCCCGGGCGTACGCGTCCACCGCTGCGAACCGAACTCGCCCGAGCTGCGGGCCCTCTACCAGCGCGCCGACCTCTTCGTGCTGCCCACCCGCGCTGAATGCTTCGGCCATGCCAGCGTCGAAGCGATGGCCAGCGGGCTCCCGGCCCTCGTCTCGGACGTCGGCGGCTCGGCCGACATCGTCGACCACGGCGAAACCGGCTGGCGCATCCCGCCCACGCACATCGCCCTCATTGGCGCACTCGAGCACGCGCTCGCGAACCGCGAGGTGCTCCCCGCCATGGGGGAGCACGCGCGGCAGGTGGCCGAACGCCGCTTCGACGGCCGCCGCAACGACCACATCCTTGCGGACCTCCTGCTCGAACAGGTCGAGCGCTGGCGGCAGCCGCGAGGCGTGGCGTGGAGGGCCTCGGCGTGAACCACCCGGTCGTCCGCAGGCTGCTGTTCGTGCTCCAGTCGACGGCCTCGGGCGGCATGGAAACGCACGTCATCGACCTTGCGCGAGAATTCTGCCGCCGGGGCGTCGCCGTGGGTGTGGTTGTGCCCCCGGGAGAAACCCTCGACAGCATCGCTGTCCGCGCGCACCAGGCGGGAGCGCGCGTCTACCGCGTGACGACCGATGCCCGCTTCGGCCGCAGCGTGCAGCTCCGCGAGTACCGGCGATTCGTCGCGTTGCTGCGGACGTTCCACCCCGATGTGGTACACCTGCACACGGGCGGCGCGACCGGCGGCGCCGGCGTCGTCCTCGCCGTGCGCGCCTGCACCACCGCAACGATGGTGGTCACGGAGCACGACGTGCCCGCGCCGGAGCCGGGCCGCGGCCAGCGCTCCGCGCGCGCCGTGATGGACCGCCTCGCGCACGCGATCGTCGCCGTCTCGCGCCGCAACGCCCGCATCCGCAGCGAGCGCCTTCCGGTCGCGAACCGGAACTTCGCAGCCATCCTCAACGGCGTCCCCCTCCCCGAGACCTCCTATGGCGAACGCATCGCCAACCGCAACCTCGTCCGCCGCGAACTGGGCATCGACCCGGACGCCGTGGTACTGGGGAGCCTCGTGCGGCTCGCGCCGGGGAAGGGCCTCGATACCCTCCTGCACGCATTCGCTTTGGTCGACACCAGGCCTGCGCCCGAGCTCCTGCTTGTCGGCGACGGTCCCCTCCGCGAGGAGCTACGCGAGCTCGCCTGCAAGCTCCAGGTCGCCGACCGCGTCCGCTTCGCGGGCAACCAGCCGCATCCGGGCCCCTACCTCGACGCCATGGACGCGTTCGTGCTCGCGGTGCCCGCGGGCTCGATGTCCATCGCGCTGCTCGAAGCGATGGCCCGTGGGCTGCCGCCGGTCATCACGTTCTGCGGCCCGGAGGAGGCGGTCATCCCCGGCGAGACCGGACTCGGCGCCGGGCCGAACGACCCCGAGGACCTGGCGCGCGCACTGGCAACCTTCGCGAAAAACCCGGACTGCCGCGAACGGCTCGGCGAAGCAGCCGCCGCCCACGTGCGCCGGCACTTCTCGGTGGGCCGGGTCGCATCCGACCTGCTGGACGTCTACGTCCAGTCGCGCACGGGGCGAATCCCCGAGGCGCTCCACGCCAGCGCCCCGGCGAACCCGCGGCCCGGCGACCGCGGCCGGTAGCCGTCCGCTTCCCCTGCCTCAGCCCAGCACAAGCTCGATGATCGGCGCCAGCCAGAAGACGCCGGCGATGCTCAACATCGCCCGCTTCGATGGCCACAGCACCGCTCGCACGGCCCGCTGGAAGCGGCCGCCAGGGCGGATAAGCTCGACGGTCGCGCGGAATGGGGCGGAGCGCGCCGCCCGGAACAGGGATCGACGCGCCCGGGCGATGTCGCCGGCTTCGAGATGTGCGAGCGAGCTCTGGGTGAAGTAGGCGAAGTACGAGGCCCGCATTCGGAGGTAGGCCAGCAACATGAACGGCCGTAGCCGCCGCCACCCGGCGCGGCGCACGTTCCGCAGGAACACCCGCCGCATGTACGGCCGGCGCTTCCACTGCAGCGTTTCGTACGCACCCGGCGGCCGCTGGCGGAAGAGCACGCAGGGCACGTCGACAAACCCCACCCGCTCCTGGAGCGCCAGTCGCAGGTGCCAGTCCCAGTCTTCGTCGCCGAACAGCTCCTCGTCGAAGTACCCGACCGTCTCGCGCACGCTCGCGCGCACCACGGTCGCGCCGATCTGTGGGTACGCCTGCAGGAACGACTCGAACAGGTCGCCATCGGTGGGGAGCTTCTCGGGCCACGGCTCTCCCGCACGCCTTAGCTCGTGGTCGCAGTTCTGGATTCGGCCGACCACGCCGGCCAGCGTCGGGTCGGTTTCGAGCAGTGCGAGGTGCGGGCGGAGGTGCCCCGGGAGCCACTCGTCGTCATCGTCCAGGAACGCGATGTATGGGCTCGTGGCCGCCCGCATGCCGGTGTTGCGGGCCGCCGCCGCGCCGGGCGTGTCGCAGAGCAACAGCTTCGCACCCGCGGCGCGAACGACCTGCGGCGTGTCGTCGGTCGAGCCGTTGTCGACGACCAGGATTTCGAGCTCGAGGTCATCGCGCGCGAGCGCCTGGACGCTCCGCAGGGCGCCAGCGAGCAGCGCCGCCCGGTCTCGTGTAGGGATGACTACCGATACGCGCGTCCGCTCCCTAACGCTCATGCAGCCGCCTTCGGCCGCGGACGCGAATGCCCGGTCATCAGCCGCACTGCCGACCGGCGGAGGGGCGTGTCGCGAACCAGGTAGGCGAGCGCGTGCGGCGGCGATGCGAGGAACGCGCGCCCGATCGCGCCCGCGGAGCCCCGGCGATCGCCCGCCTGGAGGTGCTCCCAGGCGCTATCGCCGAAGTAGGCCACATAGGAACCGTTGTGCGCGAGAAATGTGCGCGCGAGGAACAGCGGCGATGGCCGTTGACTCCCCGCTCGCAGCACGTTGCGCAGGAAGACCTTCCGGCAGAAGCGGATGCGCTGCCATTGCAGGGCATCGGATGTGCCGGCCGCGCGCTGCCGGAACAGCACGCACGGCACTTCCACGAAGCCGACCCCGTGCGTCAGCGCGAGCCGGAGGTGCCAGTCCCAGTCCTGGTCGTTCAGGAGCTCTTCGTCGAAGTAGCCGACGCTGTCCCGCACGCTCGCCCGGACCACGGTTCCCCCGATCTGCGGGTACTCCTTCAGGAAGGCCCCGAACAGGTCGCCGTGCGAAGGGAGCCGTTCGGGGAAGAACGGCCCGTGCGACGAGAGATCCGGTGCGGCGTTCGCCACCTGCCCGACAGCGCCCCCGAGGCCGGGGTTCGCCGAGAGCAGGGCCAGGTGCGGCCGGATATGCCCCGGCAGCCACACGTCGTCGTCATCCAAAAACGCGATGTACCGCGCGCTCGCCTCGCGCATCGCGGCGTTGCGGGCCGCGGCAGCGCCCGGCCGCCCGACCGGGATGCGTCGCGCGCCATGCCGCTCGCAGACCTCGGGCGTCAGCGGGTCGTTCCCGTTGTCGCCAACCAGGATCTCGAAGGAAAGGTCATCGCCTTCAAGCCGCCGGATGCTCGCGAGCGCTTCGTCGAGCAGCGCCGGCCGATCGCGCGTGGGAACCACGACAGAGACAAGCGTTGTGCTCATACCCACTCCTCCCAGCGATCGAACGCGCCGTGCAGCGCCGCCCGGAAGACGCGGTCGCTGTCGAAGTGCGTGACGAAGGTACGGGCCACGGTGCCCGGGAATCGGCGCTCTTCGGACTGCGCGAACACGTACCGGTACCCGGCACGGAGTGCAGCGGCGTGCGCGCCGGCGGTCCAGTCCCGCGATTGCCCAAAGGGGATGGCGAACGTGTCGGGCACGATGCCAATTCGGCTGCGAAGGGCTTCGCGTGACCCGGCGATCTCCGCCTCGGCCTCGCCGGCCGGTAGCCGCCCGAAGTTCGGGTGCGAAACGCTGTGGCTGGCGATCTCGGCGCCGGCAGCGGCCAGCTGTTCGATCTCGCGCCAGCTGAGCATGACGTCGCCGAAGCCGTGGCGGCCATCGGCCAAGCCAGTGACCACGAACAACGTCCAGGGCACGCCGAAGTCGCGCAGGATGGGCGCCGCGTGCTCCGCGACGCTCCGAAGCCCGTCGTCGAACGTGATCGCGAGCTTGCGGCCGGCCGCCTGCCCGCTGGCGATGTCGTTCGCCGGGACGAACTCGTACCCCATCGCGAGCGCGAGCTCGATGTGCCGCCGGAAGCGCGCGGGGGAGACGTCGTTCACGCCCCACGCGGGCGTGCCGATTGAGTGGTAGCAGAGGATCCGCGGGCGGTCGCCGCCCGTGGGCCGCGAGAAGGACCGGATGTTTCGTTCGCAGCACATGCGGAGCGCCGCAGCGTTGCGGCGGGATACGCCGGCCCGGCGGAGCACCGCCTTCGCGCTCCCCGCCACGGTCCGGGCGCGGGCGCTGGCCGCCGCGGGTGCGCTAGCCAAGGGCACGGACCAGCGCATCGACAACCGTGTCCTGCTCGGCGTCGGTCATTCCGGCGTAGAGCGGGAGCAGCAGCGTGTTCTTCGTCGCTTCTTCGGTGACGGGCAGCCGCACGCCGGGGAAGCGCTCCCGGTACCAGGGCTCGAGGTGGATGGCCATGACGCCTCGCCGCGTGGCGATACCCTGCGCGGCCAGCTCGTCCATGATCTCCTGTCGCGCCCGTGTGTCGCGCAGCCGCACGCAGTAGGACTGGTAGGTGTGCCGCGAACCTTCGGGCACGAAAGGCGTTTCGACCCGCGGTTCGGCCGCGAGCAGCTGGTTGTACCGGTCGGCCAGCCGGCCCCGGGCCTGCAGGATCGCCTCGAGCTTGCCGAGCTGGACGACCCCGATCGCGCCCTGGATATCGGTCATCCGGTAGTTGTAGCCGAGTTCCCGATACTCCTCGATCGCCGTGGTCCCGCTCTTGTGGCGCGCCAGGTCCGATGTCGACGCGCCGTGCGACCGCAGCACGCGCAGGCGTTCGGCAGCCGCGTCGTCGTTCGTCGTGATCATCCCGCCCTCGCCGGTGGTCACGCTCTTGCGCGGGTGGAAGCTGAAGCACGTGAAATCGCTGAGCGCGCCCACGCGGCCCTCGTTGACCGTCGCGCCGAGCGACGGGGCCGCATCTTCGACCACCTTCAACCCGTGCCGCCCGGCGATCGCGCGAACGGCCGGGATATCGGCGGCCAGCCCGATCTGGTCGACGGGGACGATGGCCTTCGTGCGCGGCGTAATCGCCGCCTCGATGAGCGCCGGGTCGATGTTGTACGTGCGGGGGTCGATGTCCACGAACACTGGCGTGCCGCCCGCATGGACGATGGCGTTCGCGGTGGCGATAAAGCTGAACGAGGGGCAGATGACCTCGTCGCCCGGGCCGACACCGGCGGCGATGAGTGCCAGGTGGAGCGCCGTCGTGCAGTTGCTCGTGGCGATTGCATGCCGCGCGCCGACGTACTCGGCCACCGCGCGTTCGAACTCCTGGACGCGTTCGCCCTGGGAAAGCCAGCCCGAAAGCACCGCTTTCGCCGCCGCCTGCGCCTCTTCCTCGCCCACACACGGCCGGGTGATGGGAATCATCGCGCCGCCACCACTTCCTCGCGCGGCAGCGAAGCGTGCCATTCGACCAGCCGCCGCAGCCCTTCGTCGAGCGGGGTGCTCGCCACAAAGCCGATGCCCTTGCGCGCGTGTTCGGTGGCCGCGAGCCGGCGGGTCACCGGGTTCACCTTCCGCACCGGCTCGAAGACCGGTTCCATGTGCGGCTTCCCCGCCGCGTCGCAGAGCATCCGGGCCAGCTGGCGAAGGCTCGTTTCGGTGCCGGTCGCGACGTTGAACACGTCGTCGTTGGCGTCCGAGACCATCGCGCAGACGTTCGCCTCGGCCACATCCTCGATGTACACGAAGTCCATCGTCTGCATGCCGTCGCCGAAGATGACGGGCGGCTCGTTTCGCTGCAGGCGCTGGAGCCAGCGGATCATGACTTCCGTGTAGACGCCCCAGGTGTCCATCCGCGGGCCGTAGATGTTGAAGTAGCGCAGCGCGACGTACGGCAGGCCGTACATGTCGTTGAAGCTACGAAGGATCTGCTCGTCCGCGACTTTGCAGGCCCCGTAGAGCGTCCGGTTGTTGAACGGATGCCCTTCGTCCATCGGCACGTACGACGGCTCGCCGTACACCGAGGCGCTGGACGCGGCGACAACTTTGCGCACGCCCGCTTCGACCGCGGCTTCGAGCACATTGAAGCTGCCGCCGATGAGGCTATCGACCGCCAGCCGGGGCATCTCGGCGCACTGCGTGATGCGCAGCGCCGCCTGGTGGAACACGTAGTCGATGCCCGCCATCGCCTCGCGGACGGTCGCCGGGTCGGTGATGTCGCCGTCGATGACCGTGAGGCGGCGGAGCGTGCGCTGGGCCCGGTCCAGGTTCTCCATGCGGCCACGCACGAAGTTGTCGAGCACGACGACCTCGGCCACGTCCTCGGCGGCGAGGCGGTCGGCGATGTGGGAACCGACAAGGCCGGCGCCACCGGTGATCAGGACTCTGCTGTTTCGAAGATCGTTCACGCGCCTACCCCTTCGTAGCGTCGAATTCGCGAATGGCCGCGCAGACGGCGCCGACTTCTTCGCGGGTGATGTTTGGGTGCATCGGGAGCGAAAGGATGTCGTCCACGGCCTCTTCGGTGCGTGGCAGGGAACCCG
Source organism: Hyphomicrobiales bacterium (assembly GCA_050260715.1). Taxonomy (GTDB): domain Bacteria; phylum Chloroflexota; class Dehalococcoidia; order Tepidiformales; family Tepidiformaceae; genus JALOAP01. Next base: position 11,493 of record JBLNCO010000427.1, read on the forward strand.
GGCCGTGCCGTTCGCTGGCATACGCCGGCTGCAGGTGGATGGGCACCGGGTAATGGATGGCCGTCCCGATCCCCCGTTCGCCCAGGAAGCGCTGCAGCTCATCGCGGCGCGTCGAGCGGACGACGTACAGGTGGTACACGTGCTCCCCGGCAGGACCGGCCGCCGGGACCGCGACGCTCGTCCCCGCGAGCCCCTCGCGGTACCACCCGGCGGCGCGCACGCGGCCGCCGTTCCACTCCTCTAGGTGCGGGATGAGCGCGCGGAGCGCCGCCGCCTGGAGCTCGGGCATGCGGTAGTTGTAGCCGGGCTCGACGTGGTGGTGCCGCTCGCGCTGGCCGTGGTTCCGCAACGACGCCACGCGTTCGGCGATGGCATCGTTGCTGGTCAGCACCATGCCGCCTTCGCCAACGGTCCCGACGTTCTTGGTGGGGTAGAAGCTCAGGCAGCCAACATCGCCGATGGTGCCCGCGCGCTTGCCGTCCTGGACGGCCCCATGCGCCTGGCAGGCGTCTTCGATCAGCTTGAGGTTATGTTCCCGGGCGATCGCCGCGAGCCGCGGCATATCCGCGACGCGCCCGTAGAGATGCACCACGATAATCGCCCGCGTCTTCGGC
>JBLNCO010000428.1:0-5032 GCA_050260715.1 Hyphomicrobiales bacterium
AGTAGATGTCGCCGACGATGCGGAGGTGGACGTTGCCGGAGACCATGATGACGATGGTTTCGTCGAGGACCTCCATGGCGCGCTGCACCTGGCCGAGGCGGATGAGCGAGCGGCCGAGGGCGTGGCCGGCCATCGCGAGCAGGGTCGGGTCGTCGAAGCGGAGGGCGATTTCGCGCGCCTCTTCGCACCAGCGGGCGGCGGCCGCGGGGTCGTGGCCGATGCTTTCCATGGCCTCGGAGATGTTGACGTAGCCCCACTCCACGCAGTCCCCGCCGATTTCGCTCAGCAGCGAGCGGGTGCGTGCGAGCCAGCCATTGCCCTGGCTGGTCGCGCCGTAGAACAGGAGCGAGTGGCTGAGCCAGTAGGCGAAGCGCGCGGCGGCCAGGCGCTCGCCCTGGCGGATGGCGATCTGGTAGCCCTCGGCGAGGACTTCGCGATGCTCCTCTTCGCGCCCGAGGAGGTGGGTCGCGATCATCAGCTGTTCGTAGTCATCAACCGTGAGGAGGCCGGCTTCCCGCGGCCGCGCATAGGCCTCGTGCACTTCCTTCCACGCCCGGCGTGCGAAGGCGGCGCGGGCGCGTTCGAGGTCCTCATCGGCCGGCATGCGCGGAAGTTTACTCCCCACATGGGCGGCGACATGTGGCGTTATGTAGGGATCTGCGCGGGGGCGGGCAGGCGGGCCGCGTCTATCGAACGTCCGCTTGGCAAGAAGCGACAGTCTCCCTAGTATTCGGCAACGTTCCGCCCGCCGCGCGCGGGTGGTCCCGAGCATGTCAGAGGAGAGACCAGTGGAAGAGACGCCGACGGCGGAGTTGCCGTTCGACCCCGATGCGCTGCGCGAGAAGTACCGCGCCGAACGCGATAAGCGGCTCCGCGCCGACGGAAACAACCAGTACCGCGAGGTGACGGGCGAGTTCGCGCACTACCTGGACGACCCGTACACCGAGCCGATCGTGCGGGACTCCCAGCGGGACCATGTCGATGTCACGGTGATCGGAGGCGGGTTCGCCGGGCTCTTGATCGGGGCGCGGCTGCGACAGGCGGGCGTCCAGGGCATCCGGATGATCGAGAAGGGCGGCGACTTCGGCGGCACGTGGTACTGGAACCGCTACCCGGGGGCGGCCTGCGACACCGAGTCGTACATCTACCTGCCGCTGCTCGAAGAGACGGGGTACATGCCGACGGAGAAGTACGCGAAGGGCCCGGAGATCTTCGAGCACAGCCGGCGCATCGCCCGCCAGTACGACCTGTACCGCGACGCGTGCCTGCAAACGCAGGTGACCGACCTGCGCTGGGACGACGCGAAGAACGTGTGGCGCGTGAAGACCGACAAGGGCGACGACTTCACGACGACGTTCGTGTGCATGGCGAACGGCCCGCTGAACCGGCCGAAACTGCCGGGCATCCCGGGCATCGAGACGTACCGGGGCCATTCGTTCCACACGAGCCGGTGGGACTACGAGTACACCGGCGGCGATAGCTACGGGAACCTGCACAGGCTCAGCGATAAGCGCGTGGGCATCATCGGCACGGGCGCGACGGGGGTGCAGTGCATCCCGCACCTGGGCGCGAGCGCACAACACCTGTACGTGTTCCAGCGGACGCCGTCGTCGATCGATGTGCGTGCGAACCGGCCGACCGACCCGGAGTGGGTGAAGACGCTGGAGCCGGGCTGGCAGCGGCGGCGGATGGAGAACTTCTCGATTCTCACGAGCGGGGGCTTCGCCGAGGAAGACCTGGTGATGGACGGCTGGACCGAGATCATCGGGAAGCTGCTGCGGGGGATGCGCGACCGCGGCGCCCAGATGGACCCGGAATCGATCGGCAAGACGATGGAGCTGGCCGACTTCGAGAAGATGAACCAGATCCGGGCCCGCGTGGACGCTATCGTGAAGGACCGCAAGACCGCGGAGGCGCTGAAGCCGTGGTACCGGCAGTTCTGCAAGCGCCCCTGCTTCCACGATGAGTACCTGCAGACCTACAACCGGCCGAACGTGACGCTGGTCGACACCGACGGCAAGGGAGTGGAGCGCATCACCGAGCGGGGCGTGGTGGCGAACGGCGTCGAGTACGAGGTGGACTGCATCATCTACGCGACCGGCTTCGAAGTCGGGACTGCGTACTCGCGGCGGGCCGGCTACGAGATCTATGGCCGGAACGGGCTCGCGCTGAGCGAGAAGTGGGCGAACGGGGTGTCCACGCTGTTCGGGATGCAGTCCCGCGATTTCCCGAACTGCTTCATCGTCAGCATTTCGCAGGTTGGGGCGAGCGCGAACATCCCGCACCTGCTCGACGAGCAGAGCCGGCACATTTCGTACATCATCGAGCAGGCGTTCGCACGCGAGGTGAACGTCATCGATGTAACGGAAGAAGCAGAATCGGCGTGGGTGAAGACCGTGATCGACGCCTCGGCGGCGAGCATCGGCTTCCTGGAGGCGTGCACGCCCGGCTACTACAACAACGAGGGCATGCCGAACGGGGAGCTCATCCGGCGGAACGGGTCGTACGCACCGGGGGTGATGGCGTTCGCGCAGAAGCTCGAGGAGTGGCGGACGAAGGGCGACCTCGACGGGCTCATCCTGTCGCGAAACTAGCGGCATCCGGAGCGGTCCCGAGTGAGAGGGCGGCCCCTGGACGGGCCGCCCTTTCGTTCTGTTCTCGCGGGAGGCTAACCCGGGACTTAGCGGCTGGCCTGGGCGCTCGCCTTCACTTCGGCGTCGTGCTTGTCGCGCGTGGTCCCGAGGTTCCACATGGGATAGGCGCCGGTGAGGTCGGTGATTTTCGCCCAGTTCTGTTCGACCCAGTCGGCGTCCGGGTTTTCGCTGGGGTCGATGCGCACGCCGTCGTTCTTCACGAAGGAGCAGCGATTGAAGGCGCCGCCGAGCGCCTCGATGATCATCCCGCTGTCGGTGCACTGCGGCGAGGCGAGGTAGGTGACGGCCGGGGCGACGAGCTCGGGGCGCATGGTGTGGGCGCGCTCTTCGCCCATGAGCGCGATGGTCATGCGCGTGGCGGCGGCCGGGCCGATGCAGTTGACCATCACGTTGTACTTCGCGCCTTCGAGCTTGGTGACGTTCATCAGGCCGACCATGCCGGCCTTGGCCGAGGCGTAGTTGGTCTGGCCGAAGTTCCCGTAGAGCCCCGACGAGGAGGTGGCGAGGACCACACGCCCGTAGGACTGCTGGCGGAACACCGGCCACGCGTGGCGGAGGATGGTGTAGCAGCCCTTGAGGTGCGTCGTGAGGACGGCGTCCCAATCCTCTTCGGACATGTTGTGGAGGGCGCCGTCGCGGAGGATGCCGGCGTTGCAGACGACGGCATCGAGGCGGCCCCAGGTATCCATGGCCTGCTTGACGATGTTGTAGCCGCCTTCGTAGGTGGCGAGGGTGTCGTAGTTGGCGACGGCCTCGCCGCCGGCGGCCCGGATGGCGGCGACGGTTTCATCGGCGGGCGCGCGGTCTTCGCCGCGGCCGTTGACGTCGGCGCCCGTGTCGTTGACGAGCACACGCGCACCGTGGCGGGCAAGGTCGAGGGCGTAGGCGCGGCCGAGGCCGCGGCCGGCGCCGGTGACGAGCGCTACCTGTCCTTCGAGCGAAACTGCCATCTGCGTCCTCCTTCGCGCCCGCGAGAGCGGGGCCGGTTGACTTCGCCGCGCATCCTAGGGAGCGGCGCGGCGTTTGCCAAGCGGACGTTCGATAGGGATCGCTCGCAGCCGAGAGGCGAGCGGAATTCGTCTCGAAGGGGTCCGTCGCGTATTGTGGTCGCTTGCGGGAGGGGCAAATGGCAACACCGGGCCCGGGGAACCGAGCAATGACCGGAGACCAGCGCCTCGAATCGATCCTGACGATCGCCGAGCGGCTGTTCTTCGAACGCGGCTACCGGGGGGTCTCGATGCGGGACCTGGCGGCGGCGGTCGGGGTACAGATCTCCACGCTCTACTATTACTTCCCTTCGAAGGAGGAGATCCTCTACCGGATCCTGAAGGTGTACTACGAGCAACTGCTCGAGGCGGCGGGGGGCTCGATCCGCGACCTTCCGCCGGGCGCGACATCGACGGCCCGCGTGCAGCGGCTGGTGACCGAATCGGTGCTGTCGCTCATCGCACACTGGCAGGCGGCGGGCATTGCGGTGGCCGGAGCGACGAGCGAGCTGCCGGCCGAGCAGCGCCGCGAACTGAACAGCTTCGTCGAACGGTACGAAGACCTCTACCTCTCGGTGATCCACGAAGGGATAGACTCGGGCGAGTTCATCAAGACCGACGCGGCGATGGCGGCGTACCTGATGCTCGGCGCGCAGGTGCGGCTGTGTGTCTGGTACAGGCCGGAGGGCCGCCTGACGCCGGAGCAAATCGCGGGAACGTTCAGCTTCCTGCTTGCGCGTTCGCTCGTGGCGAACCCGGAGCAGCTCGGCGGCACGAGCGCAGCCCGGTAGTTGCCTAACGCACGTTCGATAGACTAGCCTCTCGGCGGCAGATCTCGCCGGGAATGCGCGAGCGCCCAGCACGGCGGTGGCCGCCGTTGATCAACGCTCCTGGCACCGGCGGAGAACGCGTTCTATCCCGAAGCAGGAGGTGACCGTGCTCACCGGCAACCAGTACCGCGAATCCATCCGCGACAATCGTGCTTCGTACCTGGAGGGCCGGCGCATCGGCGACCCGGTAACCCACCCGCTGCTACGCGTGTCGGTCGACTGGGTGGCGAGTACCTACGACCGGAACCAGTCGGAGGCGGCGAGCGGGCAGGACCGAATCTTCGACCTGCCGGCGACGGCGGACGAGCTGAAGGCGCAGATGGAGTTCCTGATCGAGGCGGACCCGACGGCGGCGTCGACCGCGGGCTGCATGGCGCTCGTGAACGTGGCGCCGGCGCTGGAGACGGCCAAACCGGAGTACCGCGGGCGGCTCGAGCGGTTCCTCGACCGCTGCCGGACCGAGGACCTGCGCGTGGCAGCGGCGGTGGAAGACGGGGGCGCGCTGCGCGTGAGCCGCCGCAGCGCCGACGGGATCTACCTCTCGGGGGCGAAGCGCCACGTG
>JBLNCO010000429.1:0-6975 GCA_050260715.1 Hyphomicrobiales bacterium
TGCCCGCTTCGAGCATGGCTCGGATGCGCTCGACGACGGTGTCGAGGCCGACGCCACTGCGGCGTGCGATTTCGCCGAGCGGGTCGCGCTGGAACCCCTGGAGGCGGTCTTCGGAGACGGCGAGGATAGCGGTGTTGATCGGATCGGAGATGGAAACGGGCGGTGCAGCCGAGGTCACAGCTCCTCCTCGCTGTCGGGAAGGTCGGGGCCCGGGGCGAAGAGCTCGGCGAACTGGCGCGCGAAGCCGTCGTCGCCGAGCTCGCGCAGGCGCTCGGTCGGCGCATGGAAGAGGCGGTTCACCAGCGACTTTGTGATCTGGTCGATGACGGCAGGGTCGATGTCGCGGTGCAGCGCTGCGCTCCGCTCGACTTCGGCCTGGCGGATGGCTTCGACCTCGCTGCGGAGTTGCCGTACGCCCGAGCGATGGTTCGTCTCCGGGAGGGCGAGCCGGGCATCGACGATGGCGTGGAGGCGCTCGGATTGCCGGCGCCGCCAGCCTGCCGTCTCCGGGTCTTCGATGGCGAGCAGCCCCGCGATGGTCACGCCCGGGATGTCGCCGGGCGCGAAGTTACGCGGCGTGCCAAGGTCGACCAGGTAGTTCGCGCGCGGCAGGTCGCTGGCGGGGGAGAGCTCACCGGCACCGGCGGCAAGGCAGCCGGCTACCAGCTGCACCGGCTCGAGCGAGGCCACGCTGTCGAGCGGGACCCAGCTGAGGCGCGGGTCGACGAACCACGAGGCCGAGGGGCGCTGGCGCGCGCCCACGAGCACGCGGTCGAAGCCCAGCGCGAGGCCGCGGCGGGCGACGAGACGCCCCATGTGCCCGGAACCGAGCACAAGCATCGTGCCCTTCGGCTGCGCGCCAAGCGTGGCGAGGGCACTGTCGAGGACGTGGCCGGCATCGGCTTCGAGGCCGAGCTCGCGGCGCAGCTGGCGCGCCGAGGCGAGCGCTACGTCGCCGAGCGCCCGGAAGACGGGCGGGGCGCTCGCGAGCGAGGAGCGGACCTGCCCGAGCACCTGGTCCTCGCCGGGGACCGCGGCGAGCAGCCCGGCGGCGACATCGGCGAGGTGGTAGAGGGCCTCGCGGCCTCGGAGCTTGACGGGGCTATCGCAGGAGCACGGTTCGAAGCGGTACGCCTCGAGCCGCTGGCAGGTGGCGAGCAGCAGGGCGTCGTGTTGGGGCGTATGGCTTTCGGCCGCTTGCTCGGCGCGGGCGAAGCGCTCGCTATCGAACGAGGCGACTTCCCAGACGCAGGCCGAAAAAGTTTCCAAATCCGCTGAAAGGCCGTATTTCACTGCATCGCCACGAAGGATTCAGGGGTTTCCCCAGAATAGGCAGGATTTTCTCCTGCAGGCAACGGGCTTGAACCAACCTTTAAGCGAGCTGCTGCACGAGTGCCGCCGGCTCGGTGCGAGCGCACGTGAACATCGGCGTGTCGCGAAGCGTGTACATGCTCGCCTCCGTGTAGCGCAGCCGGCCCACGAGGTCGACGAACTCCTGCGGGTAGTCGGAATCGAATGAGACCACGAACTCCTGGTCGTCGATGCCGTAGCTGTAGCTGGTGTTCAGCCGCACGCCCTTGAAGGGCGAGGAGGCGTAGATGTGCTCGTCCATCATGCCCTGCCGTGCGTGCGGGCTGAGGTTGTACCAGGCGCGCGTCTTCACGAACGGGTACACGAACAGGAACTTCCCCTGGCCGGGCAGCAGTTCGAGCCCTTCGCCCGAGCCCTCGACGCGATTCACGTACTGGGAGCGCTTCTGCAGCGAGAGGAAGTTGTAGGGCTGCGCCAGGTACCCGCCGAGCGCGCTGTGGTTGATCTCCGACTGCATTTGCGTGAAACAGCCGAGGTCCGTCGAGATGCGCCAGAGCATGAAGTCGGTGTCGGCGCGGAGCCCCACGAGCGAGTAGGTGCGAAGGATCATCGCGTCGACGTTGCTCCAGCGTTCCAGCAGGTCGCGGAAGCCGTCGAGGGCGTCCTGCAGTTCGCCCTTCGGCAGCCGCCGGAACGCGGGGTCGAGCTTGAAAAACGCGTAATTCAGGAACTGGCGCGCCTGCCGGTCGGGCTCCCGCTGGTGGACCTGGCCGCTCGGGTCGAGGTCGACCATGGGGCCGCGGCGGGCCGGGGGACCACCCCCGGGTCGATGGGACTGCTGGGACATCCGGGACTCCTACGCGGGCGCGGCTTCTGGCAGCGGCAACCCGAAGTTGTTCGCATAGAGCGTCTGCACGCGGCCGTATTCGTCGGCGGTGAGCTGGCGAACGCGGTCGACGCTGGTGAACTCCTCGAGCCCGGCGCGATCGTAGATGTTCGGCAGGACCGACGCGACCGACGGCTCGTGGAGGATGAACTGGATGGCGGCCTGGCCGATCGTGCGCCCCTCTTCGAGGAAGCTGAGCTGCTTCACCTTCTCCAGGCCGTCTTCGAGCCAGGCCTTGCGGCGTTCGTTCGTCGTCAGGCGCCAGTTGCGGTGATCGCCGGGCTCGAACTGCGTGTCCTTCGTCATGTAGCCCTCGAGCAGGCCCGAGGAGTGCGGGATCCGGACGAGGACCGAGACGCCGTGCTCGTGGGCAACCGGGAACACCGGCGCGCCGATGCCCTGTTCGAGCAGGTTGTAGATGATCTGCGGCGGCGCGTGGCGCCGCTCGATGGAGGCGATGCTCTCTTCGACCTGGCGCAGGTCGAAGGCGGGTCCGAGGGCGGTCCCGTAGGCGCGAATCAGGCCTTCGCGTTTCACCCGGTCCAGCTCATCCCAGAGGTCGTCGCGGTAGATGGCGTCGACGCGCGGATTGTGCAGCTGGTAGTAGTCGATGTAGTCGGTGCCGAGCCGGCGGAGCGACTCGGTCAGGGCTTTGCGCATGTAGCCGGGCGACCAGTCGTGCGGACGCTCCTGCTGATTGGGCCGCTCGGGATGGTTGTAGATGTCGTAGCCGAACTTCGTGCCGATGACGATGTGTTCGCGCTGCGTTCGCAGGGCATCGCGGAGGATGGTCTCGGCTTCGCCGTTCGCGTAAGTATCGCCGGTGTCGAAGAAGGTCACGCCGAGGTCGAAGGCGCGCTGCAGCAGGTCGATGCCAACGGCGCGGTCCTTGACGCCCCACCATGTTGTGCCCACGGTCCAGACGCCGAAACCGACGGTCGAGACCATGAGGCCGGTCCCCCGCAGCTCTCGATATTCCACACAACACCTCCCGGGGGGATTTGGTCCGCTCCTGTGTACGTAAGTATTCACCCCTACGGACGCCATGCACCAGCAGGACGGCCCCAGCCGAATGTAGGGAAGGCGCGTGGTACGCTTCGACTGCAATCCAAACGAGGGAAAGAAGGTTTTTCATGGCCCGCAAGAAGGTGACGATCGTCGGCGCAGGTGCAACCGGCGGGGCGATGGCGCAACGGCTTATCGAGCGCGATATCTGCGACGTAGTCCTGCAGGACGATCCCCAGTTCGCGGGCACCATGCACCACGGCAAGGCACTCGACGAATCGCAGGCGGCCGCGTGGGAAGGCTTTTCGCACCGCATCTGGGCGACCGACGACTGGACCGGCACCGAGAACTCGGACGTCATCATCGTCACGGCCGGCGCGCCCCGAAAGCCGGGCATGAGCCGCGAAGAACTGCTCAACGGGAACGCGTCGATCGTCCGGGCGAAGGTGAGCGAGGCCGTGAAGGCGTCGCCAAACGCCGTCCTGGTCATCTTCTCGAACCCGATGGACGCGATGGCCGGCGTGGCGATGAAGGCGAGCGGCTTCCCGCGGGAGCGCGTCATCGGGCAGGGCGGCGCGCTCGATAGCGCCCGCTACCGCTACTTCGTGGCCGATGCAGTCGGCGTTTCGCCGCGGGATGTGCACGGCTACGTCATCGGCGGCCACACCGACACGACGATGGTGCCCGTGGTTTCGCAAACGCGTGTTGGCGGCGTGCCCCTGTCCGACCTGCTCCCGGCCGACCAGGTGCAGCAGATCGTCGCGCGGGCGATGCGCGGCGGCGCCGAGATCGGCGAGCTGATGAAGGTGAGCTCGGCCTACTACGCCCCCTCGGCGGCGACGATCGCCATGGTCGAATCGATCCTGCTGGACCAGCGGCGGCTCATCCCCTGCTCCGTATACCACGAAGGCGAATACGGCATCTCGGGCGTGTTCTCGGGCACCGTCTGCCAGCTCGGCGAGGGCGGGATCCAGCGCACCTTCGAGCTCCCGCTAACCGACGACGAGCGCCAGCGCGTGGTGGCGGCGGCCGATGCCACGAAGGAGCTCATGAAGCTGATCACCGACTGATTTCGGCGCCACCGGGCGTACGGGGACCGGCTCTCGGGCCGGTCCCGGCATGGTTCTGCGAGGGGAAGGCCAGGTAAGGTGGCGGTGTTGACAGTACTGCTATACTGAGTATGGAAGCGCGGGTAGTGTGCCGAGCCCGGAAGCCGGCACAGCTGTTCAGTTAAACTGGGACGAATCATACAAACGTTGCCGGTACGAGCCGCTGAACCTGAGGTGGCCGTCGATGGACGGACCGCCACGTTGTCTGCCCCGCTCCCGAAGGTTCTAAACGCATGACTCAAGGTGCTGAAAAGCTCGATGGCCGCGAAGGCGGCCACCAGGAGCGCCGACAGACTTCGGAACGATCGAAGCCGCGGCGTATAACCGTTCCGTGCAGTGCATGCGACCAGCCCGCCACCGTCGCCTTCGAACCGAAGGAGGGCGAGCCGGTCTATTGCAACGACTGCTTCCAGCCGCAGCCGAAGAACATTCGGCTCGACGCGCGGACGCCCCTCTACCCCATGAAGGGGTCGCAGCGTGGCGGTTCCCGCGGTGGCTGGAACGGGCGCCCGGGGCGGCCTTACCGCCAGGGCGGCCGCGGTAACCGGTAGCTTCTCGCAAGACGAACGAAATCGTGTGGGCGACCCGGGAAGGGTCTCTTGGTCCCTCCGTCCCGACTATGGGATGGGGGACACCTCTCCCCATCGCCCTGAGGCCCCCTTTGCCTGGGGCGGGCGCCACCACGGGCGCCGGAGGTTTGTGAACGTGACCAACAATGTGCTTACCGCTGCGAGCGACGACGAGGAGCTTTCGCCCCTCGACTGGCAGGACGCAGAAGACGAAGAAGAGGACCTCGAAGAGGTCGACGAGCAGGCTGTTCGCCGGGCTGCGGCGGAGCGTGCCGACAGCACGGAAGATCCCGTTCGCATGTACCTCCGGGAGATCGGTGAGGTCTACCTGCTGACCGCCGCCGACGAGAAGCGGCTCGCTCGCCAGATGGAGGAGCAGCAGCACCTCGACGCCATCATCAACGGGTACCGTGAAGCGTACGGGCAGGAGCCCAGCAACGCGCGCATCGCCGTAACGCTGCTCGAGCAGTGGGCATCGCTCATGCCCGCATGGCAGCTCGCCCGCGAACAGGCGGAGATCGACCCCGAGACCAGCCTGGCGGAAGCGATCGGCGACGAGCGCTACCGCAAGATCGTCGACGGCGAACTCGACCTGCAGCTGCGCGACGCCCTCAAGGCGGCGCAGGACCTCGACGACGACGAGGCGAAGCAGGCACTCGTCCAGCTCTCGATCGTGACGCACATCCTCACGCCGGCGCTCATCGATCGGATGGCCGAGGTGGCGGACGGTGGCGAAGCCGCGCTCCTGCCGCCGGCCGACGGCCTCATCGAGGCGTTCACCGAGATCGAGGATGAGCTTGGGCGCTACTTCGACGAGATCCGCCGCACGGGCGAGCGCGCCGAGAAGCACCTGACGGAGGCGAACCTCCGGCTGGTGGTTTCGGTCGCGAAGAAGTACGTCGGCCGGGGCATGACGCTGCTCGACCTGGTGCAGGAAGGGAACCTCGGGCTCATCCGCGCGGTCGAGAAGTTCGACTACCGCAAGGGGTTCAAGTTCTCGACCTACGCGACATGGTGGATCCGCCAGGCAATCAGCCGCGCGATCGCCGACCAGTCGCGGACCATTCGCATCCCGGTGCACATGGTCGAGACGATGAACAAGCTGGCCCGCGTGAAGCGCCGCCTGGTGCAGGAACGCGGCCGCGAACCGACCGACGAGGAACTCGCCGCGGCGCTGGCCGAATACGGCAAGCTCGAAGGTGGGCCGTTCACCGCCGAGCGCGTGCGCGAAATCGAGCGGATGGTGCGGGAGCCGGTGTCGCTCGACCTGCCCATCGGGCAGGAAGAGGACAGCTTCCTCGGCGACTTCATCGCCGATTCGGATGCGCCGGCGCCGCCCGAGATCGCGAGCCGCCAGCTCATGAAGGAGCAGGTGAACGACCTGCTGGCGACGCTGAACGCCCGCGAGCGGCGCGTGGTCGAGCTTCGCTTCGGCCTGGCCGATGGCCGCACCCGGACGCTCGACGAGGTCGGCCAGGAGTTCGGTCTGACGCGCGAGCGGATCCGGCAGATCGAAGGCGGGGCGCTACGGAAGCTGCGCCACCCGGCGCAAATCGAACGGCTGCGCGAGTACCTCAACTAGCAGCCGCCCAACAGCACGCAAGAGGGCCGGACGAGTTCGTCCGGCCCTCTTTTCGCATGTTCAAGTTTCGCAGAGACGCATCGCAAGAACTTTACAAAGAAACGACAAAGCAGCGCATGTTTCGCGTTGGACCTAGGTAGAAGGTGCGCCTAAATGGGGGCCACTCCAACGTAAACTTTCGCGGGTTCGTGACATTATGACTATTCAGCCCCGATCGGCTCTCGGTATGCTCGCCCGTGGATAGGGAAAGGCCGCCCACCGCCCTGCGAGGACGGGCATGAACGACAACCGGATTCCTGCTCCCCGGCCAGCCCGCCGCGGAGCCCGCGCGCTGACCGCCCTTCGCGACGACGCTACTTCGGGCCATCTCGCGGTGTCCATCGTCGAAGTCGACGCGCTCAGCGGGGACCTGTTGCTCGAACCCATCGATGAGCGGCTCCCGTTCCTTTCGCAGCTCGCGCCCGGCGATCGCGAGGAGTACATCGCGCGCCTGAAGGAAGCCGCGCGTACGGC
>JBLNCO010000430.1:0-5115 GCA_050260715.1 Hyphomicrobiales bacterium
ATCGCCTGCGCCACCTGCAGCAGCGGCTCGCGCGAATCCCCGGGAAGCGGCGCGGGCCTGCGAGCGAGCGCGAAATAGACGAGGCCTCCCGCGATGACCGCCCCGAGAACGACAAGAAGGATTTCCATGTGCGGGATTCTACGCAGCGAACCGCGACAACTCCTGTCGCGATGCGACACCCGAACCTGTCTCTCGCCGCGAAGCTTCCGCCTTGCTGCCGCCTGTGCCACCCTGAGCCTCGGCGGGAGTGGCCGGCGCGGCCGGCATGGTGGAGGTTTCCATGCGTGTTCGACCCCGGTGGCTCGCGCTCGCGGTGCTGCTCTCCCTTCCTCTCGCGCTCCTTTCGGCCTGTGGCGGCGACGATGACGATGGCAGTGATGAAACCACGCCCACCGCGAGCCCGACCGCCGCGCTGACATCCACCACGCAGCAGGCGAACACCAGCCCGACCGCCTCGCCTTCGGCCAGCGCCACCGTGAGCCCGGCACAGGTGCTCGCGCGCAGCCCGCAATACGTCATCTACGTCGCCGGCGAAGGCGATACGGTGCAGGGCGTGGCCGATGCCTTCGACGCGGCCCCCGGCGCCCCGCCTGCCGAATTCGTGGAACGAATCCGCACCGACAACAAGCTCACCAGCGACGACCTGGAAGAAGGCCAGGAGATCGCCGTGCCCGTCGTCCTCCCGGGCGACCTGTCGATGTTCGCCGAGAACTCGATCGAGGCCGCGCTCGGGGTTGGGACCGCCGACGCCGGGAAGCTCGTGCTCCTCCAGCCCAGCCTCGACATGCGCTCGGGCTTCCTGGGCAAGCTCGTGCTGCACCGCGTGCGGCTCGCCACCGCCGAGCCCGACAGCGAAGGTCGCGGGTACATCATGGAGTACTGGCTGGCCGACCGGCCCCCGGTGAAGGGCGGGAGCGTCGACCCCGATGCGCAGGTCTCCGACCCGCAGTTCATCGTGGCAGCCGGGTCGCTGGTCGATGAGCTCGAGAGCCAGGGCTCGGACGGGCTGTACAGGTTCGAACGCGACGGCGTGCAGTACGCCCTGAAGGCGAACGTCTCGCGCCCCTCGCCGATGCAGCTCGCGAACATGCTCCAGACCGCCGCCGAACGATAAGCAGCGCACTCGACAAGCCGCCCGCGCCCACGGGACAATCGGCACTCGAACTGGAGAAAGCGATGGTCCGCGAAAGCACCAGCATCACGCTGCGCCGGGCGTAAGGGGCCCGGGCGCCACATCGCACCTCCCCGGGCCGCGGCCAGCTTCGCGCCGCCGTCCCTTCGCCATCCGCGAAGGCTTCCGCTCGCCGCCGAAAGCGGCCGCCGCGCGGGCATCCGCCCGCGCCGAGGAGTACTCGCCTTGGCCTCGCATACGCCCGGGTTGTGGCACCATCCCGCGTTTCTCCGCCTCTGGGCCGCGCAGTCCGTCTCCCTGCTCGGGACCGGGCTCGGCGCGCTGCCCTTCACCGCCATCCTCTTCCTGCACGCCAGCGGCACCGAGATGGCCATCCTTACCGGCGCCATCACCGCGCCCGGGCTGGTGCTCGGGCTCGCCGCCGGCTCCTGGGCCGACCGCGTGCGGCGGCGGCCCCTGCTCATCGCCGCCGACCTCGGCCGCGCCGCCGCGCTCGCCTCGCTGCCCATCGCCGCCGCGTTCGGCGCCCTGGCCATGCCGCAGCTCTACGCGGTCGCCTTCATCACCGGCTCGCTCACGGTGGTGTTCGATGTCGCGCACCTTTCGTACGTGCCCTCGCTCGTCTCCCGGGAACAGCTGGTCGAAGCGAACAGCAAGCTCGCCGCGAGCGCCTCGATCGCCGAGGCCGGGTCGTTCAGCCTCGGCGGGTGGCTCGTGCAGCTCTTCGGTGCCTTGACGGCCGTCGTGGCCGATGCCTGCTCGTTCCTCGTCTCCGCCTGCTTCCTGCTCTCGATTCGCGGTAACGAGCCGCCGCCGGCGCGTGACGCGGCGCCCGAAGCCGGCGTGCTGGCCGGTCTCGCGGCCGGCGCCCGTGTCGCGCTCGCCGATGGCCGTCTCGCCGGGCTCCTCTTCGCGTCGGCCGCCACCAGCATCGCCGACGGCATCATCGGCTCGGTTATCCTGCTGTTCGGCAGCCGCGACCTCGGCCTGGCGCCGCGGCGCTCGGGATGATCTTCGGTGTAGGCGGCGTGACGTCGCTGGCCGGCGCGCTGGTGGCCGGGCGCGCCGCCGAGGGGTTCCGGCTGGGACGGGCGGTGCTCGTGGCCCAGGTTGCGGGCCTCGCGGGGTTGGGCTGCGTCCTGGCGGCACAGGGGCCGGCGTGGGCGGCTGGCGGACTGCTCGTGGCGTCGCAATGCGTCAGCGACCCCGCGCGCGCCATCGCCGAAATCAACGCGACCGCCCTCCGCCAGTGGGCGGCGGACGAGCACGCGCTCGGCCGCGTGAACGCCACCTTCCGCGTGGCCGAGCTCGCGGCCACGCTCCTCGGCGCCGGCCTCGCCGCGCTCCTTGCGCCCGCGCTCGGGTTGCGGGCCACGCTCGCGGTCGCCGCGGTGTTTGCGCTCGGCTCGCCGCTCGCGATCGGCCTCTCGCCGGTCGCCGCCATCCGCCACCTGCGCGCGCAACCGGCAACGGTGAGCACGGAAATTCGCCGTTCGGGCGCTACCCGCTAGCGCGCAGCGGCGTTACCGTTCCCCTGCGCCCCGAAAGGACCACCGGGTTGAACGAGGAACAGAGCAAGCGCCTCGCCGAAGCCGCCGAAGCGCTCGTCTCCGCCGCGGAATCGCTCGACGAGGCCGCCGAAGCCGCTTCCGACCGGCGCTTCGACAGTGAGGTCGAACGCGACCGTCTCGCGGCGAGCCAGCAGCTCGCCAGCCAGGCGGAAAAAGCGGGTAAACGCATCGAGGATGCAGTCCGAAAGGGCGCCATCGCCGCCGCCACCACGGGCAGGGCTGCCGGTTTCAGGCTCTACCGGGAAGCGGCGCAGGCCGTGAAAGAAGGCCGCGCGCTCGCACGCACGATCGGCGACCAGGACGGCACCGCAAGCAAACGCGCTCGCGCCGAGGAATCGTTGGCCCGCCTCAAAGAAGCTCTCGAAAAGGCGGCCGCCCTCGTCTTCGCGGAATGAGCCAGCCGGCCGGCCGCCCTAGCCCGCCGCCCCGGCCCCGTCGTCCGGTCGCTGTTCGAAGGGTGAGTAGCGCCGCAGGCCCTCGCGTTCGCATATCAGCGTCACGCGCCGCGCCATGCGCGTGAAAACCGCCTCGCGCCGCAACCAGGCGAGCGTGCCATCGTCCGCCTGTACGCCAAAGCTGCCATCCGCAACCTGCACCACTTTGCCAAGGAGACGCCCGCTGATGAAGCAGACGTCGTCGTTCACTCTCGGAGTTGTATCTTCCACGTACCCCCACCTGCGCTGCAGCATGACGGAATCGTGACATAAGGACTAGCGAACCTTTTGTCTGCTATCTGACACCGGCGGGTAAAACGTGGGGGAATTTACGTAAGCTTCAAAGCCGGGCGGCGAGCGCGGTCACTCCGCCGGGCAGCCCGCCTTCGGGGCCCACCGGTCGGCCCACGAGTCCAGCTCGCGGACGATGACCTCCAGCTCCCGGCCCTTCGGCGTCAGCGCGTATTCGATGCGCACCGGCGTTTCGGCGTACACCCGGCGCTCGACGATGTCCGCCGCCTCCAGTTCGCGCAGCCGCTCCGAAAGCAGGCGGTCCGAAAGCCCCGGCACCTGCGCGAGCACGTCGCTGAAGCGGACCGAACCAGCCAGCAGGCTCCGCACGATCGCCCCGGTCCAGCGCCGGCCGATGAGTTCGACCGCCGCCTGGAAGACCGGGCAGTAGCCGGAAACCGGGTCCTCGTTGCCTTTCCCATGCATGACGTGCCCAGTGTAGCAGGAATTGCGGTGCAGCTGACTTGACGTGCGTCACTAAGAAAAAGTAAGTTAGCTACACCGGGTAGCGAGGCTACCGAATACGAGCGAAGGAGCATCCACACAATGACCTGGCAGGTCGACCCCACCCACACCTCCATCGAGTTCCGCGCCAAACACATGATGGTCTCGACCGTGAAGGGCATATTCCAGTCCTACAACATCGACGCCGAAATCAACGAAGACGACCTCACGGCCTCGAAGGGAACCGTCGAAATCGATGTCGCGAGCGTGAACAGCGGTTCGAAGGACCGCGACGACCACCTTCGCAGCCCCGACTTCTTCGACGCCGAGAAGTACCCGAAGATGCGGTTCGCCTCGCGCAAGATCGAACGCACGGGCGATGGCGAATACCGTCTCGTCGGCGACCTCACCATTCGCGATGTCACGAAGGAAGTGGTGCTCGAAGGCGAAGCCCACGGCCCCTTCGAAGACCCCTGGGGCGCCAAGCGCGTGGCCCTCAGCGCCGAAGGGCAGATCAACCGCAAGGACTGGGGCCTCACGTGGAACGTCCCGCTCGGCCTCCAGGGCGCGGTCGTCGGCGATACCATCAAGCTCAGCATCGACGCCGAACTGGTGAAGTCGGCCTAGCCGATGCCGGCTCCCGGGGGATCCTGTGGTGGTGTCGCCCCCGGGAGCCGGTTGGTACTGACACTCCCCGCCGCCCGGCGCAACAATGAATCCATCCCGGCCGGTGCTGCGGCCCTGCTGGAGTAGCTATGACTTCCGGTTCCGCTGACTACGTCCCCACTTCTGCAATGTGCGTCGTCGCCCACCCCGACGACACCGAGTTCATGTTCGCGGGCACGGTCGCGAAGTGGGCGAAGGCCGGTGCGGAAATCACCTACGTCATCATCACGAAGGGCGACAAGGGCAGCGCCGACCCCGCGATGACGAGCTCGCGCCTCACCGAGATCCGCGAGGCCGAGCAGCGCGCCGCCGCCGACATCCTCGGCGTCCGCAATGTGCTCTTCCTCGGCTACGACGACGGCTACCTCCAGCCGACCCTCGAACTCCGCCGCGATATCACGCGCCTCCTGCGGCAGTACCGCCCCGAAGTATTGATGACCTTCGACCCCGAAACGCGCTTCGTCGGCGGGTTCTACCCGAACCACCCCGACCACCGCGCGGCCGGCGATGCCGCCGTGGATGCGATGTTCCCTTCGGCCCGCGACCGGCTGACCTTCCCCGAGCTGCTCGTCGACGG
>JBLNCO010000431.1:0-2935 GCA_050260715.1 Hyphomicrobiales bacterium
CCGGCTCTTCGGCCCGGGTGTCGTCTTTCTTCCTGCGCCAGAAACGCACGCGCCGGCACTCCTTCTGGAGTAGTGCGATCGATGGTACGGAGCGCGCGGGCAAGGGTACACGCGACCCGGCCGAAAGCCTTACGGCCCGAACGAACTACCGTGCGCGCCGGCCGCTCACTTCTCCGGGATGTCCGCGAGCTTCAGCGAGAGCACCTTCGAGACGCCGTCCTTGCCCATCGACACGCCGTAAATCGCGTCCGCGGCTTCGACGGTGCGCCGGTTGTGGGTGACCACCAGGAACTGTGTGCGCTCCGCGAGGCCCTTCAGCGCCTCGCGGAAGCGGCCAACGTTCGCCTCGTCGAGCGCTGCATCGACCTCGTCGAGCACACAGAACGGCGCGGGGTTCGCCGAGAGCAGCGCGAAGAGCAAGGCCACCGCCGTCAGCGACCGTTCACCGCCCGAAAGCAGGGTCAGGCTCTTGACGCGCTTGCCCGGCGGCTGCGCCTCGATTTCGATGCCCGCCTCGGCGAGGTTCTCGGGGTCGGTCAGCAAAAGCTGTGCCGAGCCGCCGCCGAAGAACGCGGTGAAGTACTGCTTGAACGACTCGTTCACCCTCTCGAACGTGGTCGCGAAGCGCACCCGGATCTCCTCGTTGAGCTGCGCGATCGCCTCGCGGAGCTGCCCTTCCGCCTCCGTCAGGTCGCGCATCTGCGTCGTGAGGAACTCGTAGCGCTCCTTGCTCTCGCGGTAGTCCTCTGGAGCTTCTTCGTTGATAGGCCCGAGCCGCCGGATCTGGCGGCGAATGTCCTCGATGCGCCGCCGCGTCTCCTCGACCTCGACCGGTGCGCCGCCCTGGATGCTCGGCGCCGGCGCCTCGTCCAGGAACGAATCCATCGTCATCGCCTCGTCCAGGCTGACGATGTTCCCGGCACGATCGGGCGCCAGGCCCTCGCGTTCCATCTCCAGCCGCAGGCTCTCGATGAGGTCCTCGGCGCGGCCCACCTCGCCTTCGAGGTCGAGCCGCTGGCGGTCGATCGCCAGGAGGGCCGCCTGGGCTTCGTTGTACTCGTCCTGGATCGCGCGCTCGTGCGACTCCAGCCGGTGGAGCTCGTCACGGTCGGGCGCGGCGTCGTCGGCGTAGCGGGCCTGTTCGAGCCGGATGGCCTCGAGTTCCTTCGCGTGCTTCCCGAGCCGCTCATCGATGACGCTCGCTTCGAGCTCCAGGTTGCGCGCCTGCAGCCGCTTCGCCGCGATCTGGCTCTGCAGCCGTTCGAGCGCCTTCTCGTGCTGTTCGCGCATCGCCGCGAGCGCCTTCCGTTCGCCATCGACCGCCGCCAGCCGGGCGCTCGCATCCGATACCGCCTTCAGCGCCGCGTCGCGCTTCGCGGTTGAGTCGGCAAGTTCCTGCTCCAGCTCGGCGAGCGCTGCCATCCGTTCGGTCCGGCGCGCCTCGACGGTCGCCGCTTCCTCGCGGGCGCGTTCGATGAACGCCCGCTTCTCGGCCTGTTCCCTGCGGGCCGTGGCCTGGCGGCTGTACACGCCATCCATGTCGCGCCGCAGCCGGTGGAGCTTGTCCCGTTCGCGTTCGAGCTCGTAGCGCGCGCGCTCCGTTCGCCGCCGGAGCTGCTCGTAGGCGTGGTCGGCCTCTTTCGCCTGGGCCGCCAGCCGCTCGACTGCCTCGCGGCCGGTCTTGAGCTGGTGCTGGCTGACCGAAACGCGGTGCCGCAGCTCTTCGATGCGCTCCGGCAGCTCGTCGAGCTCCCGCTGGCGGCTGAAGATACCCTCTTCGGCGCCGGACGTCCCACCGCTAATCACGCCGCTCGGGTCGATGCACGTCCCATCGAGCGTGACCACCGAACCGAGCGAGCGCTTCATCATGCGCATGCCGGCCGCCACATCCTCGACCACGATCACCCGGCCGAGAAGGGTATCGACCAGCGGCCGGAAGCGGTTCTCGCACTTCACCAGCTTCGCCGCGACGCCGATGACGCCGCGTTCCTTCTGGAGGTTCAGCGGGTAGTTGTGGCGAACGGCATCGAGCGCGACGAACTGGGCGCGGCCCTGGCTCCGCCGGTTCAGCAGGTCGATCGCCTGGAACGCGGCCTCCTCGTGTTCGACGACCACGGCGTGCAGCCGGTGCTCGAGCGCGGCGTTGATGGCCGCTTCCATCCCCACGGGCACCCGGATCTGCTTCGAAAGCAGCCCGACGATGCCCGCCACCTCGGGCGGTTCACCCAGGCTTCCCGGCTCGATCCCGTCGAGCAGCGCCTGGCCCATGATCAGCACGTTGCGCGTGCCGGCCGCGACCCCATCGTGTTCCGCCTGCACGCGCCGCAGCGCGTCGAGCCGGCCTTCGAGGTGGTCCAGCTCGCGCAGGTCACCGTTGCCCTCGGCTTCGTACGCGCGAACCTCTTCCTGCACGCGGGCCAGCCGTGCCCGTGCGTCCTCGGCCGCCTTCAAGGACTGGTCGAGCTCGTACTCGCTTTCGTCGACCGCATCGCGCAGTTCGGCGAAGCGCTTCCCATATGCCTTGAGCCCGGCGAGCACCTGCTTCCGCCGATCGAACGTCCCTTCGAACTCGCGGTCCAGCTGTTCGATGCGCTTTGCGGCCGCCTCGGCGTCCCGTTCGAGCGCCGCCACGCGCCGTTCGTCGCCGTCGGCGCCATCGCGCAGCTCCTGGAAGCGGCTGCGCATCGCCCCGTACTCGCGTTCCGCCGCCTCGAGCGCCTCGCGGCACTGGGCCGCGATCGCCTTCGCCTGCTCTGCCTCCTCGGTGATTTCGAGTCCCCGGCGGCCTTCGTCGACGTCTGCGCTCGAAAGGTTCACCTTTTCGGCTTCGAGCGCCTCGATCTCCAGGCGAACCTCCTCGCGCCGCCCGCTGACCATCGCGTGGCGCTCACGGTCGAGCGCGATCGCCTGCTCCGCGAGCGCCATGCGCTGCTCG
>JBLNCO010000432.1:0-4894 GCA_050260715.1 Hyphomicrobiales bacterium
CCCCCCCCCCCCCCGCCCTGATGTGCCCGATTAAGTGAGCGGCGTGGTGTCGACGATGGCGTTCAGCGCCGTACCGACGGCAGTGACCAGCGGGGTGATGAGGCCGGGAGCCGCAAGGGCAGCGGCCACAACGGCGACGCTGATGCCACCGACCACGAGCAGGTACTCGAAGGCGTCCTGGCCCTCGTCTGCCCGATGGAACGTGCCGGCGAAATTCTTCGCGGCGAGGATGAGATTCGACATTTCTCTTTCCTTCCCTCTGTGTTTTGAATTTGGGATCTGGGTGGGCGCCGGGCCGTGGGTTTCCCCCGTGCCCCCGTTGGGGACTGAGAAATGAGAGACGGTTACCCGTCAGATCTCGCGTGTGTCGATCTCTGTCACCTCCCGCTCGTTGGGGTTGGAAGATGGTTTCAGGCGATCGGTAGCCACCCTGGCCGCAGGAGCGGCCGTGACCTCCCCGGCGGACTGGCCGTCGCCGGAAAATCGAGGCTCGGTTCCACGCGCTGCCACACGCGTTCGCGCACCACGTCGCCGCTCGGCGGGCGGCTCGCGCTGCGCAGGTCGAGCAGCCACTGCGCGATGCGCATCAGCTCCAGGATCTCGTCGCGCCCCTCGCCCTCCGGGAGCCCGCGGTACCAGTCGCCGCCCTCGAGGAGCACATCGACGCAACGGTCGAGTGCCGCCTCTCGCTGGGTTTCACGAGCGAACATGGGCTTCCTCCAGGAGCTTGCGCAGGCGCGTCAGCGCCCGGAACTGGATCGCTCGCACCGCATTGGGGTTCTTGTGCAACCGCTGGCCGATGGCCTCGTGCGGCAGCCCTTCGTAGAAGCGCAGGAAAATCACCTGCTGCTGCTCATCGGTGAGCCGGCCGATGCAGTGCTTCAGCGCTTCGCGCAGTTCTGTGGGGAGCCCGGTGTCGGGCTCCCCTGGCTCGTCTTCGGGCTCCGCGATGGCATCGAGCGCGACCGTGACCCTCCGCGAGCGGAACTCGTCGATGGCACGGTTCCGGGTGATCGAAAGCACCCAGGCCAGCTCGGAGCGGGCCTGGCACTCGTGCCGGCGCCGCCAGATGCGCGCATACGCGTCCGCCACCACGTCTTCCGCGATGTCGTGGTCGTGCGTGAGCATGAGCGCAAAGCGGTAGGCGCTATCGAACGTGCGCTGGTAGAGCGACGTGAACCAGTCGCTATCCCGTACCGGGACCTGCGGGACCGAAATCCTCGCGGCCGTCCGCCGCGACGGTCTTCCGAGTGCAAGTGCTGTCACGTTTCACCCCGCCGGCACCACCCGGCGGCACTCGACTGCCAGTCCGGGGGGCCTTCGTTATGACCTGCACTCGGAAGACGTAACTTTGACCCGCCTGTTACGGGTTATCCCCTAGGTGTTCACTCAAATCGAGAAAAAGATCACTGGCTCAACAATTGCTCCACCCAGGACCAACCGGCGACCACCGCCCTGCCAGGTTCGGTTCCGAGCATTCGAGCGAACCTGGTCAGGCTGCCTGCGCACGTTCGTGGATCTGCGTCTCTACCAGCAACGGATTCGCTCGTTCACCCTTTTGTGCGAACGCAACGTACGAACGCGCGCACATGCGCAGCTGGATCGCGCTGAACGGCACGAGCACAATCACGAGCAGCAACGGCGACCACGCGCCGCCATACTGCCGCTGCAGCGCCGAGTACGCGCACGACCCGAGGAACGTCGCCGCGAACAGCGCCCGGTCGGCCAGGTCGCGGCGAGGCAGGGGTTCGCGCTGCCCGAGCCGGAGGTTCAGCACGAGCTGCGCCATCGAGGCGGCCATCCGCAGCGCGCCGATCGGCCAGATGAGCGCTCCCAGCAAGGGCGAGGTCATTGCCAGCAGCCAGGTGCTCGCCAGCGAAGCGAGTCGGCAGTGGCCGGAGAGGCGCCAGTTCCAACGTCCCGTGTCCATCCATCTTCGGTGTGGCGCATCGGCTCGCATCGGGGCATCGGGGTTCCGCCGCGGAGCCGCGCGTTTGTCGCCCGATTGCCGTTCGGAGAACCGCGCCGTCTCCCTTTTCGCCCCCCGCTCCCGAATTCGAAGAGCGCCCGCGGATGCGCCGCCCGAAAAGGCGCCGTTAAGCCGCGGCAACTGTTGCTTGCTCGCGCGTCACCTGCGGAGGGGCCGTCGCCATTCCCTCCGCGAAGGCGCCCTTCGTCCCCAGACAGGAGGATTCGAACAACATGAAGTTCGCAGGTAAGACCCAGTTGATTGCGCTCGGCGTAGCCGGCCTGCTCGGAGTGAGCGTGCTCGGCAGCGTCATGGCGCTCGAAGGCCACGACGCCGATGCCGGCTCCCCCGCCGCCGGCCAGGGCGTCGAGAACGGCCGCCACCATCCCATCCGCGCCACCGTCCAGCAGATCATTGACGCCTCGGGCCTCGACCAGCAGGTGTTCATCGACGGCTACAAGGACGGCAAGACCATCAACCAGATCCTCGCCGAAAACGGTGTCGATTCCGCCGCCGTCCAGGCCGAGGTGCTCGCCAACATCAAGTCGAAGCTCGACCAGGCGGTCGCCGATGGCAAGCTCACCCAGGAGCGGGCCGACGAGCTCTACCAGCGCGCCACCGAGGGCCTCCCGAAGCTGATGGACCACACCCCGCCCGAGCACCCGCGGCTGCACCGCTGGGTCCTTCGCCAGGGCCGGCAGGGCCTCACGAAGAGCGCCGCGGAGAGCATTGGCATCGAAGTCCGTGAGCTCGTTTCGGAGCTTCGCGATGGCAAGAGCATTGCCGATGTCGCGACCGAGCACGGGGTCGATGTCGCGCAGGTCGAAGCCGACATGACCGCCGATGCCAACGCCTGGGTCGACCAGGCCGTCGCGAACGGCCACCTCGACCCCGACCGCGCGGCGGAGATCAAGGAGAGGCTCCCGGAGCGCATCGACCGCTTCGTGAACCGCACACACCGCGACGTGCCTGACGCCACCACCACTCCTGCTCCCTGATTTCGCACGGCACGACGCGGTCCGAGGGCCCGGCTTAGAGCCGGGCCCTTCGCATGCCCGCGGCCTACCCCGCTCGCGACACCTGCCCTACGCTGGGGTGCATGGCCATCCAGCCCGAAGACCTCGAACCGCTCGAAGTCGCACTCCTGGGCGTGCTCTGCGTCGGACTGCCGCCCTCCCGCGCGGCCGGCTCCGATACGTTCCGCGTGGACCACGTCACCGCGGTCGTGTTCGGGCTGAGCCAGGAGGGCCGCCCCGAGGCGCACCTCCGCCCCGACGGCGTGGCCATCACCCCCGAGTTCCGCGCGGAACTGCGGGCGGCGATCGACCAGCTGGTCGAGAAGGGCATCGTCGCCCGCCAGGCCGCCGGGATGCCCGCCGCCGCCGGCGGGTTCGAATCCGATATCGCGATCGACATGGTGAACCCGGACGAACACCCCGCGCTGCTCGATCGCTACCTGGGACAGCTCTGCATGGAGAAGCTGTTCAACCAACCCGCCGTCTACCCGTATCTCATGGAGCGCTACGCCGCCAGTGGCGAAGTCTGGCGCCGCATCCGCGAAGCGGGCTACCAGGCGAACTAGCGCAGCTTCGGTTGCTGCACGGCACGCGGCGAATCCTCATGCGCGCTATCGCACGGCGCCGGGAGGCGTTTGCGGTGGGAGCACCCGGTTGCCGCGCGGGAGAATGTCGCGGTTCGGTTCGAGCCAGCGGCCCCGGAACAGGAGCAGGTCGCCGCTGCGGACCGATACGCTCGCCGGTGTTTCCGCCACCTCGTTGTGGACGCCGTAGGGGCTGAACGCGAGCGGGTAGTCCGTCAGGTTCCAGCGCATGCCCGTCGTCGTCACGCCTTCACACTGGCCCACGGCCACCAGCGAGATGACCGTGTGCCGTGGGGCCTCGATGACCGTCGTGCCCCGCACCAGGCTCACTTCGAAGCGGTCGTCGACCACCCGCACGTCGGCGTGGTCGCGGTACATCGCGACGAGCGACAGGTTCGCGAGCGCGTGGTCCGCCCGGCCGCCGCCCGCGGCGAGGATGTCGATGCGCGTCGCCCCGTGGCCGATGCAGTAGACCACCGCCTTCTGCAGGTCCGTAGTGTCGTAGTCGACGACCTGGAGGAACCGCTCGGCCGGCAGTTTCTGGCGGGCATCTTCGCTCACCGAATCGAGGTCGCCGATGACCACATCGGGCGTCACGCCCACGGCGAGCGCTTTGTCCGCGCCGCCGTCGGCCGCGACGACCAGCGCCGCCCCCGCCTGGAACTCGGCGACGAGCTCCGCCGAGGGCAGGTCGCCGTTCGCGAACACCAGGGCGCGGGTGCCTTCCACAGGCGCCATCGTGGGTGGCTGGCGTGGCAAGGTGCAAGCCGTCGACCCTGCGCGCCCGCCGCGGCAGACTGTTTGCGTGACCCATCCCGCACCGACAGCTCTCGCGAAACTCCTCCGCCGCCCTGACCTTCAGCAGCTCGACCGGGACCTCTTCCTCGGCGACCCCGGCCGCGGCTCGGGCCGGCTGTTCGGCGGGCTCGTCGCGGCGCAATCAGTCGTCGCAGCCGCCCGGACGGTCGAAGAAGGCGACATCCATTCGCTGCACGCCTACTTCATCCGCCCCGGCCAGCACGGCGTGCCCATCCAGTTCGCGGTGCACCGCATCCGCGATGGGCGCACGTACACCACGCGTCGCGTGGTGGCGCACCAGCAGGGCGAGGGCATCTTCAGCCTCGAAGCCAGCTTCACCCGCCACGAAGAGGGCATCTCGCACCAGGACCCGATGCCCGAGGTTCCCCCGCCCGACGGCCTGCCCGATTGGGACCGCATCCGTTCGGACCGCCACGACGAGCCCGGCCGCGGGGAGAAGGAGAGCCCGATCGAAATCCGCGCCTGCGACCCGGCCGCGGCCAGCAGCCCGGCCCCGCAGCCGCCCT
>JBLNCO010000433.1:0-8584 GCA_050260715.1 Hyphomicrobiales bacterium
ACCGGCGGGCGGCTCGACCTTGATTACGTCCGCGCCCATGTCGGCGAGGAGCTTGCCGGCGAACTGCCCGAGCTCGTCGCAAAGTTCGACGACGCGAAGGTCCGCGAGCGGGCCGGTCACATCAGGACCCCGGCGGCTTCGTGCTCGTCGATCTCCTGTTCGCTCAGGGAGAGGACGTCCAGCAGGACCTCGCGGGTGTGCTGGCCGATGGTCGGCGAGGCGGTACGCAACGCCCCCGGCGTCCGCTCGAGCTTGGGGACGATGCCGTAGTAGTCGCAGTCGCCGAGCTCGGGGTGCGGGAGCTGGTGCCACCAGTCGCGGGCGGCGAGCTGCGGGTCGCGCTCGAAGCGATCGCTGGCCTTCTGGCAGACGCCCGCACGGACGCCGGCGGCCTGCAGCAGCGCCATGACTTCGTAGTCGTCCTGCTCGGCGGTCCAGGCGGCGATGCAGGCATCGAGGTCGTCCTGGTGGCGGAGGCGGCCCTCGTTCGTGGCGAAACGCGCGTCGGTGGCCCAGGCGGGTTCGTCCATCGCGCGGACCATCGCCTGCCATTCGGCGTCGTTCATGACGGCGATGGCGATCCAGCGGTCCTCGCCGCGGCAGGGGTAGGTGTTGTGGGGCGCGACGGCCGGCTGCCAGGCGCGGTTGCCGGGCGGCATGCCTTCGCGGCGCCAGGAGCGGCCGTTGACGGTGTAATCGAGCACGGCGGGGCCATTGAGGACGATGCCGGCTTCGATCTGGGAGATGTCGATGTGCTGGCCCTCGCCGGTGCGGTTGCGGTGGTGGAGGGCCATCATGATGGCCGAGGCGGCGGTGTAGCCGGCGGTATGGTCCATGTAGCTGTAGCCCCAGCCTGCTGGCTTGTGGCCGGGTAGCCCGGACGTGTAGGTGAGCCCGCAGAGCGCCTGGGCGGTCGGTCCCCAGGTGGTGAAGGCTTTGTCGCGGCCGCTGTGGCCGAAGCCCGAAATGGAGCAGTAGATGATGTCGGGCCGGATCTCGCGGAGCTGCGGATAGTCCAGGTTCCAGGACTCCATGACGCCGGACGAGAAGTTCTCGACGACCACGTCGCTCACCGCGATGAGGCGCTTCAGCACTTCGAAGCCCATCGGGTGGCGAACGTTGAGCAGCATGCTCTTCTTGTTGCGGTTGAAGTAGTTGAAGAAGCCCGAGTTATTGAGCGTCGGCGTATCGCCGACGATGGGACGGCCGAGGCGGATGCTATCGACCGCCTGGCCGTGTTCGACCCGGATGACTTCCGCGCCGAAGTCGGCGAGGACGCGGGTGCAGGTGGGCCCGGCGATGATCCAGGTGAGGTCGCAGACGCGGATACCGGCGAGAGGGAGGTCGCTCACGGCCCGTGATTGTACGCGCCGGAGGAGGGAAGGGAAGGGCGGCCGTGGCGAGCGAGGCACGGAAAAGGGCCACACCGCGGCGGATGTGGCCCTTCCGCACGTGGCCGGCGCGGAGCGGGGGGTTAGCGCACCGGCATTGGCAGCGTCTCGGGCGGGGCGGGCGGCACTATCTTCCCGTCGCCCTCGGAGAGGTTCGAGACGTCGAACCCGGAGTCGAGACTCTTCGCGATGGCGATGAGGGTGTCCCGGGAAATGTCGGACTTGTACCCGTTCACGGAGAAGCTGGTCCCGTTGGCGCTCGTCCACGAGAAGCCATAGGGCGTGGCGACACCAGACCCGGAGGCCGAGCTCCCGCCGCCCGAGTTCGAGGCGCTCACTTCGATGACGCCATCGGCGGGATCGGAGCCCACGAAGGTCCAGTTGGCGCTGAAGCCGCTGGCGTCCGGGGGCACGGGACCGCAGTTCCCGGTGGACGAGTAGCCCTGTGCGTAGTGCGACTGGAGCTGGTAGCCATCGGGAACGCCGGGTGAGCTGAGGCCCAGGGCGGCGAGTTCATCATCGGTAAGCTGCGTCGCTTCGATGAGGCAGGCGTTGTCGAACGAGGAGTCGAGCGCGCGGGCGATCGCCTTCAGCGTGTCGTTGCCGAGCGGGCCGTTGCCGTCCTGGCCACTGACCCAGAACTGGTACGTGCCGTTGTTCCAGCCGAGGTTGCCGAATTCGAGCCGCCCCGGGCCGGGGTCGCTTCCATCGGGGATTTCGTAGGCGCCGACGCGGATGTAGCTGGCGTCCTTCGTGAAGGTGGCGTCCATCGAGCGGGAGGTGTATTCGGGGGCCGGGGTGTCGCAGCCTTCGGCCGGCGGGTCCCAGCGAACGACGCTGACCTGGGCGTCGTAACCGGAAGGAACGGCCGAACGGGGGTCGCCGAGGCCCATGCCGGCGAGGTCGGACCAGTCGCCCTGGGCCTGCCGATAGAAGCACTCCTGCCCGACCGTCGGAGCCACGGCGGCGATGAGCTCCTGGAGGACCTGTTCGCCGCGCGGGTCCGGATTACCCGGAGCAACGGCAACGCCCGGCGCGGAGGCCGGAGCGTCGGCGGTCTGGGCCGACGCCGCAGGCGCGACGTCGTCGATGGCCACGCCCTTGTCGACGGGCATGGCGTAGTAGATTTCGACCCCCGCGGTGTACGCGTAGCCATCGGCCCAGAAGGTGGCCTGGCCGGGCATGAGGGTGTTCGAAACAGGGTCCGGCGAGACACGCTGGCTGAGCCACGCGCCGAGGCCGGTTTCGTCATGTCGCCAGCGGGTATCGAGGACCAGGACGCCGTCCTTCGCGCGGCCCTGGTCGTCGCACTCGCCTTCGGCGCGCAGCGAGACGGACTCGAGTGTGAAACCCGCGCCCGGGAGGTGTGGCGCGAAGCCGAGCTTCGATGGGTCGATCGCCGAGCCGTCGAAGACATCGCCGAGGGGAGCGCTGCAACCCGCGGCGCCCGTTCGGCCGATCGCGAGGTCGGCGTCGCCGGCGGAGTTGCCCGAGGCGCCGGAGCTGGCGTCGCGGGTGGGCATGGGAGAGTGGCCGATCGCGGGGGCCACGTTGGCGGAGGAAGCCGGGGGCGGTGAATCCTCGGAGTCGTCGCCGCCCATGGTCGCGCGGGCCGCGAGCACGCCGCTTGCGAACATTACGAGACCACCGAGTGCCCCGGCGGCGATGAGGATAGTTCGGCGCCGCGCCGGAGTGGTGACCAGGAATGCCATCGAGTTCTTCCCTCTGGGTGTAGTGACCCTCGCATCCGAATAACGCCGCCGCGAGCCGGGAAGTTCCATCCGCGGGCGAAATTCTTCGCGATGCGACGGTACAGGGCCGGGACGGGGCTGTGTCGAGCCGGTTGGGCACGGAGGGCGGACCGATCGGCCCTCGGAGCGGTGGGCGGCGCAGAGCACGATGCAGACTGAGCGAGAGGAGGTCCGGCGTGCGAAACGTAAAGGGGTTCCTCGCGATCGCCGCGGGAGCGATGACGGGTACCGGCGTGTACTTCCGGTGGGTGCAGCCGCGGCAGCGCAACTGGGGCGCCACCCCGGAGGAGGTGGCACGGGCGATGCCGGGCGACGAGCTCGTGCCGGACGCGGGTTACCTGACCAACCGCGCGATTACGGTCGAAGCGCCGCCGGAGTGCCTGTACCCGTGGCTGGTGCAGATGGGCAACGGGCGCGGCGGCCTGTACAGCTGGGACTTCCTCGACCGGCTGTTCGGGTTCATCGATGCGAAGAGCGCGACGGAAATCCTGCCCGAGTGGCAGGAGCTGCGAGAGGGCGACTTCATCCCACTCGGGTGCGGCGCGGACTTCCCGGTGGTTCGGCTGGAACCCAACCGGGTCTTCGTGCTGGGCGATGCGGAGGCGGGCTGGACGTGGCAGACGTGCCTCTACCCGCTCCCGGGCAACCGGACGCGGGTCGTCACGAGGAACCGCGGACGGAGGCCCGGCTCTCTGCGCGGTCGCGTCGGGCTGTTCGTGCTCGACCTGGCGGCGTTCGTGATGGTCCACCGCTGGCTGCGCGTGCTCAAGGGCCGCGCCGAAGGCCTGTGGGCCCAGCGCCAGGCCGGCGGCGCGCTACATCCGGAAGACGCCCCAGGCGGGCTCGGGGATGGGCGCGTTGAGGGCGGCGGCGATGCCCATCGCGAGGACGCGGCGGGTGTCGAGGGGGTCGATGACACCATCGTCCCAGAGGCGCGCGGTGCTGAAGTAGGGTGAGCCTTCGGCTTCGTACCGTTCGACGGTTGGCGCCTTGAAGCGCTCCTGCTCCTCGGGCGAAAGCGTTTCGCCGCGGTCGAGGCGAACCTGGAGGAGCACGCTCGCCGCCTGTTCGCCGCCCATGACGCTGATGCGCGCGTTCGGCCACATCCAGAGCTGGCGCGGGCTGTAGGCGCGGCCGCACATCGCGTAGTTGCCGGCGCCGAAACTGCCGCCGATGACCACGGTGAACTTCGGGACCTCGGCGCAGGCAACGGCGGTGACCATCTTCGCACCGTCCTTCGCGATGCCGGCGTTCTCGTACTGCTTCCCGACCATGAAGCCTGTTATGTTCTGCAGGAACACGAGTGGGACCTTGCGCTGGGCGCAGAGCTCGATGAAGTGGGCTCCCTTGAGCGCGCTCTCGCTGAAGAGGATGCCGTTGTTCGCGACGATGCCGATGGGGTAGCCGGCGAGGCGCGCGAAGCCGCACACCAGCGTACTGCCGTAGCGCGCCTTGAACTCGTGGAAGCGGGAGCCATCGACGAGGCGCGCGATCACTTCGCGGACGTCGTACGACTGGTGGAGGTCGGAGGGGATGACGCCGTAGAGCTCGGACGGGTCGTGCAGGGGCTCCTCGGCGGGGGCGAGCTCCCAGGGCGGCGTGGCGTGGCGCGGGACGTTCGCGAGGATGCTGCGGACGATGCGCAGGGCTTCGCCGTCGTCCTCGGCGAGGTGGTCGGCGACGCCGCTGATGCGGGTGTGGACATCGGCGCCGCCGAGCTCCTCGGCGGTCGTCACTTCGCCGGTGGCAGCCTTCACGAGCGGCGGCCCGCCGAGGAAGATGGTCCCGGTACCACGGACGATGACGGTCTCGTCGCTCATGGCCGGGACGTAGGCGCCGCCGGCGGTGCACGAGCCCATGACCGCGGCGACCTGGTAGATGCCCTTCGCGCTCATGCGGGCCTGGTTGTAGAAGATGCGGCCGAAGTGGTCGCGGTCGGGGAAGACATCGTGCTGGAGCGGGAGAAACGCGCCGCCGGAATCGACCAGGTAGATGCATGGCAGCCGGTTCTGTTCGGCGATTTCCTGGGCGCGAAGGTGCTTCTTGACGGTCAGGGGGTAGTAGGTGCCGCCCTTGACCGTGGCGTCGTTCGCGATGACGGCGCATTCGTGGCCGGACACGACGCCGATGCCCGTGATGATGCCGGCGCTCGGGACGTCGTCTTCGTAGACGCCCTCGGCAGCGAGCGGGCTGAGCTCGAGGAACGTGGTGCCGGGGTCGAGCAGGCGCGCCACGCGCTCGCGGGCGAGCAGCTTGCCGCGGGCGCGGTGGCGCTCGACGTTGGCGGGGCCGCCGGCAAG
Organism: Hyphomicrobiales bacterium; assembly: GCA_050260715.1. GTDB lineage: Bacteria > Chloroflexota > Dehalococcoidia > Tepidiformales > Tepidiformaceae > JALOAP01. The sequence continues at coordinate 5,443 of JBLNCO010000433.1, forward strand.
CGCGACGCGGTCGAGGCGGGCACGAAGGTCGGCGGCGAGCGCTGCGTTCGTCTCGCGATTGCGCTTGAACTGGGGGTCGCGCAGGTCGACGCGCGTGGTGAGGACGGGGGAGTCGTGCCAGCCGGCGGCGCCCATATCAGGCGCCCCGTGCGGAGCCAGACAGCTCGTCGTTGGCGCGAGTGGTCACGGTTGTGAGCACGCGCTTCGCGGCCGCAAGGTCGTCCTCGGGGATGCCGCTGTAGAGCCGTCGGCTGATCTCGGCGATGCCATCGCGGATCGCCCGGAACCGCGCGTCGCCAGCAGCGGTGAGCGCGAGCGAGCCGTCTGCTCGCCGCGCAGCGAGCCCGGCGTCCAGCACCTCGCGAACGGCGGTAGTGGCGGTATCGGATGTGATCTTCAGGCCGTGGACCATGTCGGCGGCAACCTGCGCCTCGTCGGGCGTCCCGTCGGCGAGCCGATTCAACACGACCCATTGATAGAAGCTGGTGCCGGTTCGGTGGAGCAGGCGATCGAGGACCGCGCGGGTGGCCCGTTCGGCCTGGCCGATGTCCTGTCCGGTGAGGGTGGGTGCAGACGTCATTGTTCGTTGTCCTTTCCCTGTGGTGGTGCTGCGAGCAACACGGCGAGTTCGCGCGTGAGAGCCCGGGTACGTTCGGACGAGGCGCCACCGAGCGGCGCCGTGAGCTGCTCCAGGAGGTCGTGGACGATGGCGATCGCTTCCACGGCCACGGCCTTCCCGCGTTCGGTCAGGGCGAGCTGGACGGCACGGGTGTCGGCCGGGTGCTCGGTGCGCCTGAGGAGACCACCGGCTTCGAGGGCGCGCGCGAGCTTGGAAACGTAGATTGGCTCAAGCCCCACCCGGTCCGCGAGCTCGCGCTGGCTGGGATGGCGCCCCGAGCGGTCCATCCCGAAGAGCGACGCCACGAGCGTGTACTGCGCGTGGGTGAGCCCGAGGGGGGCGAGCGCGCGGTCGACGGCCACGCGCCACTTCATCGCGAGCCGCCAGACGAGGAACCCGGGGGTGGGAGTTTCGGGGGACCGGGCCATGCCGGAAACAGTACATGGAAACAATGAACATGGCAAGTGTTCGCCCGAGAAATCCCCGGCGCCGCGGCGGCTCGGCTTTACCGGGCGGCGACGGCCTTCAGTTCCGCTTCGAGGTCGGCGGGGGTGAGGCTGCCGGCGGGGAGGCCTTCGCGGGCCATGCGGTTGGCGACCTGTCGGAGCATCTCGTTCACCGGTGTGGGTACGCCATGGAGGCGGCCAAGGAGCACGATTTCGCCGTTCAGGTAGTCGGCCTCGATGCTCCGCTTGCCACGCGCGAGGCTCTGCCAGGAGGAACCGCCGCCGCGCCGCTGGCCCGCGATCGGCGCGATCTTCATGAGCGTCCCGCGGCGTTCGCGGTCCTCTTCGTCGCTGGCGAAGTCGATGCCGGCCGCGCGGTAGACGGCGACGGCCTCTTCGCGGGCGCGCCGGGAGAACTCGGCGCCTTCGGGGGAATCGCCGAGGGCGGCCTGGACGGCGTTCCCGAGGTTCAGCAGGAGCTTCGTGTACTTTCGGCGCATAATCCGCGGTTCGGGCTTCGCACTGAACGATGAGGCTTCGAGCGCGGCGGTGAATTCGGTGCAGAGGTCATCGACGCCGGACGGGTAGCAACCGGTATCGAGGATGCCGGAGACGGGCGCCGAGTTCGCCTGCACGACACCGGGTTCGAGGTGGGTGCCCGGGAGCATCACGGACATGGCGTAGACGTGTTCGAAGCGCCGGAGCGCCATGCGTTCGTTTTCCACGCCGTTCTGCGCGCAGACGATGGGGAGCGAGGGCGGCGCCAGCACGGCGAGCCGTTCGAGCGCATCGAGCGTGTCCTGGGTCTTCATCGCCAGCACGACGACATCGCCGGGGCCGAAGGTCAGCTTCTCGGGGCCGGCGACGGCGGGAATGCGGAGGTTCACAGTGTCGAGCGGCGACTGCAGTTCGAGGCCACGGTCCTGGATGGCGAGGAGGTGGTCGCCGCGCGCGATCAGGACGACATCGTGGCCGTGCTGGAAGAGGCGGCCGCCAATGACGCCGCCCACGGCGCCTGCGCCGTAGATGATGAATCTCATAGGTTCGCCCTCCTTTCGGCATCGTAAGCTTCGAGCAATGTGCGCTCGCGGACGGGACCTGGGCGGGCGACGACGGGCCCGTCCGCGGTCTCCCGCCGGGCAGCAGTGTCGCGGATGGTATCGGCGTTGGGGTGTGTGGCCAGGCCCTCGGCCTTCGCGCGCACTAGAGGGCGCCCTTTGTGCTTGGTATGTCGCCGGCGCGGCGCGGGTCGATGCGGCAGGCAGCATCGAGGGCGCGGGCGAGCGCCTTGAAGCAGGCCTCGGCTTTGTGGTGGTCGTTCACTCCGGAGATGGTGCGCACGTGCACGGCCGCCTTCATCGCGAAGGTGAACGATTCGAGGAAGTGGTCGAGGAGATCAGGGGGCATGCCACCGACTTCGCGGCCGAGGAGCTTGAGGTCGAGCACGGCGTACGGCCGGCCGCTGAGGTCGACCGCCGCGAAGGCGAGCGTTTCGTCGAGGGGCATGTAGGCCGAGCCGGCGCGGACGATGCCGCGCTTTTCGCCGAGCGCCTGTGCGAACGCCTCGCCGAGGGCGATGCCGCAGTCTTCGACCGTGTGGTGCTGGTCGATGTGGAGGTCGCCTTTCGCCCGCACTTCGAGGTCGAACACGCCGTGCTTGGCGATGTGGCTGAGCATGTGGTCGAAGAACCCGATGCCGGTTTCGGTGACGAACCTGCCCGAGCCATCGAGGTCGAGGCTGACGGTGATGCTGGTCTCGGCGGTGCTTCGTTCGACGGTGGCGGTGCGGCTCATGATGGTGTTTTCGCCGATCGGGCGCGCTATGTCGAATTCCGCGCCCCGCGGCGGGCAGCGCGCCGTTCGGCCGCGCGGGCGAGCGTTGCTTCGGCAGCGAAGCGGGCGATATCGGCGATGAGGTCGAGCGGAAGGGGCTCGGATTTCGGAAAGCGAATCGAGCCCTTCGACCTGGAATACCGGGCGAGGCGCGCGGCGAACTCGTCGGTCGCGCGCTCGACGTTGGCGCCGTAAATGCCGTAGTGGTGGGAGGCGACACCGAAGTGGATGGCGTTGCGCCGGG
>JBLNCO010000434.1:0-4241 GCA_050260715.1 Hyphomicrobiales bacterium
CTGCCGGCGTCAGCTCCTAGCTGCCAGCACGCGCGAGTGCCCGCTCGCGCTCCCCATCGAGCAGCCGCCGGAGCCGCTGCCATTCGCGGCCACGCAGCGGCCCGTACACCGCCGGGAACTCTCGTCGCAGCCGTGCGGCGTGCTGCCGGTACCGCTCGCTGATGGCCCCCATCGCGAGCAGCGTCTCGGGCCTCAGGTGTTTCGCGTTGTCCCGCGCCAGCGCCCATAGCGCGTCGACCGCGACGTATGCGTCCTGGTGCAGCCCCAACAGGTCCTGGAGGGCGGTCACGCGCGCGCTGAACTCCAGCGCCGGCTTGCCGTAGACCGGGCCCACGAACTCCAGGGCGTACCGCAATTTCTTGCAGTCGATGCGCAGCTGGTGGTACGCGTCTGCCGGCGCCGACCGCCCGATCGCATCGCCACGCTTTCGCACGCGCCGATACCGCCGCTGGAGCAGCCCCGGCGCCGCCACCAGGATGGGTTCCCGGCCGGCCGCGAACGACCGTGGCGCGCCGCGCTGCAGCACGGCGGCGAAGCGTTCGACGAGCCGCTCGTAGCGCCGCGAATTGAGCACCGCCAGCATCCGCCGCCGGGCCCGCTCGCGCCGTTCGCGCAGCAGCCGCTCGATGGCGTCGAGCGCCTGCGGGTCGTCGCCGGCCGCCCGCCACTCCTCGAGCCGCTCGAGCTGCACATCGAGGTCCCGCACGTCGCCCAGTGCGCCCGCTACCCACCCGAGCTCGAACCGGTACCGTTCGATCCGGGCCGGGAGGTACGGCCGGAACGTCTGCATCGCGGCCCGCAGCCGCCGCGCGCCCACGCGCATGTCGTGGAGCGCCTCGATGTCCTCGCCGAGCCGCGATCCGGCTTCGTTCGCGAGGAACGCCGCGAAGTGCTTGCGCAGCACCGCGAAGGCCACCTCGCCGGTCGTCATCGCCGGCGCGACCGCCGTCGGCCCCAGCGGCGGGCCGGCCATCGGCCGCAGGCCCGTCGCCACGAGCGCCGCCTCGAACTTCGACGTCGTCGCAGGCTGCAGCCCACATGCCGCGACCAGCACGTCCACGAACCGTTGCGCGCGTTCCAGCGTTCCGTCCGTGAGCTCGACCTCGACGCGCGCCAGCCGTACCGGCACGTCCTCGAGGCCTACGGGGATCGCCGTGTCGTCGACGGCCACCTCCGCCAGCTCGCCCTCGCCGTCGCGCAGGACGAAGGCGCGCCGCACCTGGTCCAGCGTGAACAATGGCCGCAACGGCTGCCGCCCCGCCAGCAGGCGCAGCGCATCGCCGCCCGGCCCGGTGGCGTCGAGCGGGTTCGGGTTCTCGGCCTCGGGGAGGGTGTCGGTGATTTCGCGCCGGCTCCGCACGCCGTCCTTCGCTTCCGCCATCGACTTCAGCGTGAGCTCGGCGCCCGCCGGCTTCCGCCGCACCCTGGCGGTGAACCGTGCGCGATAGACGCGCCAGTCGGGAGTATCGAAGTAGGTGTCGTGGAGCTCTTTCGTGCCACTCGCGGCGATCTCGTAGCCGGGCACGCGCGCCCCTTCGAGCCAACGCAACACGGGCCGCACATCGAGCGCCGCGAACTGCCATTCGACTTCCGTGTGGTCCTGCGCCGCCGTCACGACGCACATGGTACCCGCCGCCGCGCTTAGCCGATGTCCACGGGGCGGCTGACCCTGCTGTCTGGTACACTCCGCCTGCGGGCTAGCGCTCGCCGGGGATCGCCCAATAGCGCGAAGCTCGTCCGTTGAGGACCCGCCCGCCCCTCGGGTACGATCTCGTCCTACCCTTGCAAAGGATTCCGCGGCGGATGGCGCCCCTTCCGGCGCCTTGCCCGATGCTCATACCATGCCCAACCAGGTTCAGCGCCGTCTTGCCATCAGCGTTCAGCCCGTCCCGAAGCAGGACCCCGAAGTCCGCAAGCGCAATTTCGATGAGACCTACCTCGGCTTCGACCTGAACGCCGCCAAAATCGAAGCCTCGCGCTGCATCCAGTGTCCTTCGGCGCCCTGCCAGGAGGCCTGCCCCGTCCACAACGACATCCCCGGCGCCTTTGCGCTGCTCGAAGTCGGCGACGTCCTCGGCGCCGCCGACAAGTTCCGCGAGACCAGCAACCTGCCCGAGATGTGCGGCCGCCTCTGCCCACAGGAGAAGCTCTGCGAAGGCGCCTGCGTCGTCGGCTTCGCGATTCGTCCCGGCGGCAAGAGCGAGCCGCCGGTGACCATCGGCAAGCTCGAGGCGTTCTGCACCGACTACCAGCGCCGCGAGCTCGGCGGCTACCCGCTGCCGCGCTACATGCCCGAGCCCACGGGCCGGCGCGTCGCGGTCATCGGCTCCGGTCCCGCCGGCCTGGCAGTCGCCGAGCTCGTTGCGCTCGAAGGGCACGAGCCCACCGTCTACGAATTCTGGCCCGAACCCGGCGGCGTGCTCGTCTACGGCATCCCGAACTTCAAGATGCGCAAGGAGATCGTCGATGAGTACATCGCGAAGCTCCAGGCGCTCGGCGTGAAGTTCGTCTGCAACACCTACGTCGGCCGCGACGTTACCCTCGACGACCTCTTCGCCGATGGTTTCGATGCGGTCTTCCTCGGTACCGGGGCGGGCGTCGGCAACGAAATGCAGATCGAGGGCGAAGACCTCGAAGGCGTGTACACGGCGACCGAGTTCCTGGTGCGCGGCAACCTCCGCCCCGAACAGCTCCCCGAGCACTACCGCGAGCCGCTCCCGGCCGTCAAGAACGTCGTCGTCATCGGTGGCGGCGACACCTCCATGGACTGCGTGCGCACGGCCATCCGCCTCGGCGCCGAGCAGGTGAGCCTCGTGTACCGCCGCACCGAAGCCGAGATGCTGGGCCGCGGCGAAGAGCGCAAGAACGCCCGCGAAGAAGGCGTGCGCTTCGAAATGCTGACCCTCCCCACGCGCATCATCGGCGACGAAAACGGGCGGGTCGTGTCGGTCGAATGCCAGCGCATGGAGCTCGGCGAACCGGACGAATCGGGCCGCCGCCGGCCGATCCCGATCAAGGGCAGCGAGTTCATCATCCCTGCCGATGCGGTTGCCATCGCCATCGGCTACGGCGCCGACCCCATCGTTCCGCAGACCACCCAGGGGATTAAGACCGACCGCAAGGCGCTCGTGCAGGTCGACCCCGAAGGCAAGACGAGCCGCAAGGGTGTGTTCGCGGGCGGCGACAACGTGAACGGCGCCGACCTCGTCGTCACGGCACTCGCCGATGGCCGCCGCGCAGCCGCGGCCATCAACCAGTACCTCGCGTCGTTGCCGCCGCGCCGCTAACCGCTCGCAGCTGGGGCTACTCCTGGGCGGGGACTTGCGTCACCACTTCGCGGTGGTCGCACACCTTGCAGAGCAGGTAGGCGCCGCTTCGGGTGGCTACGGCCACCAGCTGGTGGCTTCCGTTGGGGCAGGTTGGGCCGGGCATCTTGGCGTCCAATGACGTGCCGCCGTGGCACAGATTTGTAAGAGTCTCCGCTCACAGTACGCGCCCGCGCAACCCACGCACCAGACGCCGGCCGCGAGAACGCCTTTACCTCGCGACCCAGTCGCCGCCGTCGCCGGGCGGCAATTCGCGCCACGTGCCGTCGCGAAGTTCGTACTGCTCCCGCGTGTACCGCCGCTGGTCATCGCCCGTCAGGATGAGCACGTAGGCCGGGTCGCCGATCCCGCGGACATGGCCGTGCGCGTGGACGTCGTTCGGCGGCGTCATCGTCACCGTCTCCGCCGGGCCAAGATGGCGCTCTTCGGCCAGCGCCAGCCGGGCGCTCCGCTCGTCGCGCTCGAGCACGTCGTAGCGCCGGTGGGTTTCGACGCCCTCGATCGGCGCAATTGCCACCCACACCTTGTGCGAGTGGACGGCGCCCATCTGCCCCTCGAGCCGGTGCACGATCTGCAGCCGTGGTCCGCGTTCCGGGGCGTGGATCGGCTTCGCCCCGCTCTGGTCGCGGATGCGGTCGATGTGATGCGCCAGGTACTCGGTGTCCCGCGAGAACTCCGCGAGCAGGCTGGCGATGGCAGGCAGGTCCGGTTCGGGCCCGGCGAGCGGTGCGAGACGCTCGAAAAACGAACGGACCGGTGCATCAAGCGCGACTTCCGTCATGGTGGGCCTCCCTCGCAGTTGCCGGCGCTAATTTCCCGTACGTTGAACGCCGGCCGCGAAGCCGTTACTATCAACCGCCAGATGATGGCTGGCAATCGACCTCGCTTCTGCTGAGTCAGGACACGCTCACCCCC
>JBLNCO010000435.1:0-8038 GCA_050260715.1 Hyphomicrobiales bacterium
GCACAGCCGGCAAGACGACGCTCGCGGTCGTGCTGGGGCGAAACGGGACGCGCGCGTGGTACCTGTTCCTGCTGGCCGTCGCCTTCGCGGCCGCAGGCACGACGGCGGCCATCGCGAACGCGCCGCTCGTTGTGCTGATCGTGCTTTCGGTCCCGGCGGCCCTGCCGCCCGTCCGTGCCATCCTCGACGATGTCCGTGGAGCGGCGCTCAACCCCATGCTCAAGGCCACCGCCCGCTTCCACCTGGTGTTCGGGGTCCTGTTCGCGATCGGCCTCGCTTTGGCGTAACCAGGAGCCGCGCCCTCCGTGGGCGCATGACCGAACGACACGTTCCGATTCCCGGGCGACCCCCAGGAGCCGCGCCCCTCTGTGGGCGCATGACCGACACGCGCATCCCAATCTCGGGTACCCGCGTCCCGAGCGCCGCAGGGCGCGCCCAGCAGCGCCCGGCCGCGCGGACGAAACGATCGCCCTCGCCCCGTGCCGCCGCACTCGCTCCGCGCGCGGCTCCGTTGGCCGGGAACGTTGTACCCGGGAGGGCAAGACCGTTGCGCATCAAGTGCCCACGGAGGGGCACGGCTCCTTGGCGGTTACTCGACCGACACGTGCGATTCCCCGCGCCGACCCCCGGGAGCCGCGCCCCTCTGTGGGCGCCTGACCGACACGCGCATCTGATTCTTGGGCACCCACGTCCCGGGCGGCGGAGGGCGCGCGCAGCAGCGCCCGGCCGAGTGGACGAACCGATCGCCCTCGCCCGGTGCCGCCGCGCTCGCTCCCGGCGCGGCTCCGGCGCCCGGGAACGTTGTACCCGGGAGGGCAAAACCGTTGCGCATCAAGTGCCCACGGAGGGGCACGGCTCCTGGGCGGTTGGGAAGGTGGTGCCCGGACGCGGCGGTTCCTTGCGTGTCAGCGCGGCTCCCGCTACTCGAGCGTTACGTCCGTGTAGAACTCGTCGAACGAGCCGTCCGTGTAGGTGCGCACGAACTCGACGCGGACGTTGTCGCCGGCCTTTCGCGAGCGTAGGACGTCGCAGACATCGCCGACGGTTTCGACCGGCACGTCGTCGAGTTCGTAGATGAGGTCGGAGTAGACAAGCTGGGCCTTGTCGGCAGGGCTGCCGGCGTCGACGCCGGTGACGAGCAGGCCATCGATGTACGCCAGCTGGATGCCGAGCTCTTCGGCGAGCCCGCGGTAGTTCTGTTCGAGCCGCGCTCCCAGGTAGTCGAGGTTCTTGCCCTCTTTCAGCCGTTCGGACACGAACTTTGCCTCGTCGCTGGCGATCGCGTAGTTCGTGGACTGCTGTACGCGCGACGTGAGCGAATTGATGCCAATCACCTCGCCGTGGAGGTTCACGAGCGGGCCGCCGCTGTTCCCCGGATTGATCGCCGCATCGGTAACGATGAGATCCTGGAGGCCGTTCAGCCGGTCGCCGAGCTTGCTCACGATTCCGCGCGTGACCGTGAGCTGCCGCGTGGTGTCCGTGTACGACGATGGGAACCCGAGCGCCACGACTTCCTCGCCCGTCTTAAGCGCCTTGCTCGAACCGATCTTCGCGGGCTTCAGGTTCGCACGGTCGACCGAGAGCAGTGCCAGGTCGTCGCAGGGGCTGAGCGCGATGACCTTTGCGGGAAGCGCGCGGCCGTCGTTGGGGTCGATGATCTTGATCGCGCCGGCGCCGAGGACCACGTGGGCGTTCGTAAGCACGCGGTCGGGCTGCTCCCAGACGACGCCGCTGCCGCCGCCCGAGCCCTCGGGATACGTCGCATCAACGCGCACGACGGAGCCGGTCAGCTGTTCGACGATCTGTTCCGAAGTGAGCGTGGCAGGCGATGCCGATTCCGCTGGCTTCGCGGTGCTCGTCGAACCCGCTTCGGAGTCATCGTCGTCGCCCCCGCCGCAGCCGGCGACCAGAACCATGGATAGGGCGAGACCGGCCGCAAGGGCAAACGCACGCATCGTGTGACTCCCACCGGAAATGAAGGCGAGCATCGGCAGCGCCGGTGAAGCAAAGGTTGCAGAAGCGTGACAACCTGCCCGCCAGCGCCGGATTGTAGGGCTTCGGATTTCCAATCCGCAATCCCTTGGTGCACGGGGTGAAAACCCGTGCAGCCCCCGGCACGGCCGCGAGCGGGAATCCGGCCGGGATCTCGCGCGGCTAGAACCCGTTCGAGCCGTCGGTGAAGCGCATGGCGTCGAGCATCACGCCGTCGATGGCCATCTCCCAGTGCAGGTGCGCGCCGGTGGAGAGCCCGGTGGTCCCCACGTAGCCGATGACGTCGCCCTGGGCCACCATCTGCCCTTCGGCCACCGCGAAGGCGCTGAGGTGGGCATAGCCCGAGAAGAGCCCGCCCCCGTGGTCGATGATGACCATGTTCCCGCGAAGCTGGACCTGGCGCGCCATCACCACCCGGCCTGCGTTCGTCGCGACCACGGGCGTGCCTTCTTCCGCGCCGATGTCGGTGCCGCCGTGGTGCCCCGAGGGTTCGGAGCCGTTGTAGGACCGTTGCTCGCCGAAGTGCGTGGTCAGCGGGCCGGGCACCGGCACCAGCCACGAGCCGCTCCAGAGCTTCTGCGGCGTCACCTGCGAGTAGATCTGGTGGAGCATCGCCAGTTCGTCGTTGCCGATGCTCGGGTCGAGCAGGTCGGTCTTCGAATCGGGAATGTCGACTGCGTCGACGGACCATTCGGTCGCCAGCACGGTAATCGTCTCGGTGAGGGTGCCCTTCGTACCGTTCGCCGCGGTGTAGTCGACGCGCAGCGGCTGTTCCCCGGCCGGGTCGTCGGCGTCAACGCCCACGAACGTGTACATGCTCTGGCTGCCCTGGGTGAGCGGGTAGGTCCGGTTGATAAAGGTGACGGTGCCACCGCTGACGTCGCCGACGACCGAGACGAGGATTGCGCCCGCCTGGTAGACCTGCGTGGTCGAGAGGATGAGCTCGGGCGGCGGGATGGGCGTCGGTGTGGGGGTGGGGGTCGAGCCCGGCGGTGGCGTCGGCGTCGTGGGCGTCACGATGGTGACGATCGCCCGTCCTTGGCCCCCTCCTCCGCAGGCCGTGGCGCCGATGACCAGGGCGGCGGCGAGCACGGCGAGGAGGAGCTTCCGCATCCGCACAGGTTGAATGGAACGGCCCCTAGGATCGACCACGCGACAAGAATCAGTTAGGTGGCGATCATCAGCGGGCGAGCCTTTTTGGCCCGCCGGCGCGGCTTCGGCAAGGTGAAGACGGAAATGGGTGCGAGAGAACTGCAACCTCAAAGAGGCTCGCATGCGATAGAACCCCGGCTGTCATAGGCCTAGGCTGACACGTAGCCAGGTTCCTCCCCCGCGTGGGAAGGCCCGGGTGCGCCGATGTGATTTCACGTGCCCGGGCCAATCGTTCTAACCCCTGGCAGCCGGCCATCCCGCTGGGCCCGGCTACCCAAGGAGGGTTCCCAGATGACCATTCAACCCCTGCTTCTCGCCGTCGACGACGAGCCAGGCATCCTTCGGCTCCTCAAGCTCGAACTCGGCGCCCAGGGCTTCAAGGTGCTGACCGCTTCGAATGGCGACGAAGCCATTCGGACCATCGAAGAACGCCGTCCCGACGTGGTGCTGCTCGACATCATGATGCCGGGCGAATCCGGCCTCGAAGTGATGAAGAAGATCCGCGAGCGCACCCGCACTCCGGTCTTGCTGCTCACCGCCAAGGACAAGGAAACCGACAAGGTACGCGGCCTCGAACTGGGCGCGGACGACTACATCGTGAAGCCGTTCAACCTGCCCGAGCTCGGCGCACGCATTCGCGCCGTGCTGCGGCGCGTCCGCGGGCTCACCCCGAGCGGCCCCGTTACCGCGGGCAACCTCGAAATCGACCTCAGCGGCCGCACCGTGAAGAAGGACGGTAAGCTCGTCAACCTCACGCGGACCGAGTGGCTGTTGCTCGAACACCTCGCCTCGAACGCGGGGAAGCTCGTGACCAACCGCGAGCTCCTGACCAAGGTGTGGGGCCCCGAGTACGTCGACGACCTGCAGTACCTGCGCGTCTGGGTCTCCCGCATCCGCCAGAAGATCGAAGAGAACCCCGGCGAGCCGAAGTTCATCCGCACGTTCCAGGGGCTCGGCTACATGTTCACCGACGATGCCGCGGCCGCGGAGCACGCGGGCGGCGCCGAAAAGGCGGCCGCCGCGGCGCGCGAGGCCGCTGCCGCCAACGCCTGACGCGTTTTGCGAAAATCGTGGCCCGAATCGGTTACCCGGCGCTAGAGTAGCGCCGGGTAATTTCGTTTATGCCGCGCCGCTCGCTCTACCAGCCCGCGCTCGAGCGCACGATCGTCCCCATCGCCGAGGTGGTCGAGGACATCCGCGTGCGCTTCCTGCCCGAAGTGCCCGGGCCGGTACCGGTGTTCTTCGCGACGCACGACCCGCTGGCCTGCGCCATCGATCACGACCCCGAGCTCGCCTTCCCGGCGGTCTACTACCACCAGGTGCTGAATCACCCCGAGACGCCGCTCGAGGTGCTCCAGTTCATCGCCAAGCACGAGCTGCTGCACTACGTGGTGAAGCCGATCCAGATCGGCCGGCGCTGGGAGCACCACCCCGACGAGTTCTGGGAGATGGAGGACCGCATCGGCCCTGAGGGCCGGCTGGTGTGGGCATGGCTCTGGGCGAACCTGCACACCTGCCTCAAGCGGCGGACGCTCCTGCGGGAGATCTACGTGACTCGCCGCTGGCGGGAACTCGAATTCGCGCCCCGGTTGCCGTTCCGGCCGTCGGAACTGCAGTTCCACCTCCAGACCGACATCTCGCCCCGCAACTGGCGCCGCAAGCGCAACATCCCCCTGCGCCGGGGTCCGGCGCGGCCGGTACTGGGCCAGTCGCCCCTGCCGGCCTGAGCGCTATTCGAGCAGTCTGTGCACGGTGGCGAGCAGCCGTTCCACCTCGAACGGCTTGCGCACGTACGCATCGTGGATGTGCGTCACGGGGTGGGCTTCCTGGCCCAGGAGCAGGATGTGGAGCCCTGGCACGCTCCGGCACGCTTCCACGAGAAAGCGGTTCAGCTCCGCGAGCCCGTACCCCTGGTCGATCACGACCAGGTCGGCAGGCGGCTCGTTCAGCACCGCTCGGGCACCGTCCAGGTCCGCCCACTCCTCGATGTCGGCCGGCAGTTCGGCGAGCGCCCGGCGAATCGTGCGACGGTCGACATCTACGGCATCGACGATCACGATCCGCGAACTCATGCTGGAATTTTCCAGACTCGGGCGGCGAGGACGCCGAAACCGAACCCTTCCGAACATTGCGGCTTCCGAAAGAATTCGCGCCGGGATGTAACAATCCGTAACGCGCTTCGATTTATACCTTCGCGGCCCTGCCGCTACTGCTGCCGTTGGACGAGCGTGGCGGTGGCCTGCGCGAGCGGCGTGACCCGCATGTGGTCGATGTTCACGTGCGGCGGGCGGGTCACCGCCCAGGCGATGCAATCGGCGATGTCCTCGGCGACGAGCGGCTGCAGCCCTTCGTACACCTTCTTCGCGCGGTCGATGTCGCCGCCAAAGCGCACGATGCTGAATTCGGTTTCGACCAGGCCGGGATCGATTTCGGTGATGCGAATGGGCTTCCCGAGCAGCTCCAGGCGGAGCGTTTCGGTGATCGCGACCACGCCGTGCTTCGCGCTCGTGTAGCCCGAACCGCCCGGGTACGACTCCAGCCCGGCGATCGACCCCACGTTCACGATATGGCCCGCGCCCGACGCTTCGAGCGCCGGGAGGCAGGCGCGGGTCATGAGCATGAGCCCGAACACGTTCGTCTCCCACATGGTGCGCCAGTGCTCATCGACCGCCTCGGCGAGCGGTTCGAGGCCGTGCGCTCCGCCCGCGTTGTTCACGAGCACATTGAGCCGCGGCGCCTCGCGCGCGAACGCTTCGACGCTGTCGCGGTTCGTCACATCGAGGGGCAGGGCCCGCGCGCCGATCTCCTTCGCGAGCGCCTCGAGCCGGTCGACGCGGCGGGCCCCGACGACGACATCGAACCCCGCGGCAGCGAGCGCGCGGGCGGTTGCTTCGCCGATTCCCGAGCTGGCCCCGGTGACGGCTGCGATGGGGCGAGAACCATTGGTGGTGGGAGCGGAATACGTCATGCCGAGAAGGGTAGCGCGGATCGCGGCGGCGGGCCCCAGCAGGCCTTCGAAACCACACGGCAGGCCTGAAAGGGGCGATTTTGTTGCATCTGCAACAGACGTTAGGCCGTTCCGCGATATTCATGCCCCTGGCGTGTGCGTTTTCGAAACAGCCTGCCTTTACCCTGCTGCGGAGCGGAGGAAAAGGAGGTATGCAGCGCCATGAAGAGTCGACGACTGCAGCCCAGCGCTTCCCGCCCGGCGCATGACCAGAACACGGGCATGGGCGCTCTCTGAGGTCCCCGGCAGAATCCCTTCGAACCCTGGCAACACGAATCCGCGAACGGCCCAATGTGAGGTGGGTCCTGGCGCTAGCCGTGCTGCCGCTCGCCGTGGCCGTAGCGGGCTATGCCGCCTACGCCACCAACGGCTCGTCTCCGTCTGCGCCTCACATCAGCACGGCGGGACTCGCGTGGGAGCTCAACCCTCCCCTCATTCCGCCGGCGAAGACGCCCATCAGCGGCGTGGCTGGCATCCCGCCCCCCGCGCTCGCCGAAACCGGCGAGACGCCCACTCCCCCCGCCGATGACGGCGGGAACGTGTGGGTCTCCGACAGCCGGGCAGCCGCCGTCCGGCGCCTGCTCGCCGGGCGGCCGCTCGCAGCCTACGCCGAGCTCATGGTGGGCCTCGCCGATACCTACGGCTTCGACTGGCGGCTCATGCCGGTCATTTCGATGCTCGAATCGAGCGGTGGCGTGGCGGCCTGCGGCGGCAATGCGTGGGGCCTCGCGGCCTGTCGCATCACGTACGGGTCGTTCGAAGCTGGCGCGTATGCGGTGGCCGCCACCCTCGCGAGCGGGTATCGGGGCCTCTCGCCGACGGTCGCGCTGTGCGTCTGGGTGAGCGGCGGCGGCTGTACGAGCACCCAGGCGATCGAGTACGTCTACCGGGCGGCGCCCCTGTGGGCGGCCCTCGGCGGTTCGCTCGCGCTGCCACCCCGGCCAGCGGCCCCAGCGGCGCCGCTTCCCGGCTACTCCCCGGGCGCCGGCGAGGCCGCTGAAGCAACGCCGGTGCCGACGACTCCGCCGCCTACGGCCACCACAACCCCGTCGCCGGTGCCGGCCACGCCTTCGGCGACCCCGAGCTGGACGGTGCCGCCCGCCACCTCGACTCCGACGGTGGCGCCGCCCACTCCGACGGCGACCGCTGCCACCTCGCCCTAGCGTACGCCCCGAATTCGTACGCTTCGCGGCGCCCGGCCAGCGGCACGTGCACGCCCGGGCCCCCACCGCCCGGGCGTGTCCACCCCGCCCGTGAGCCCGGGCGCTGCTGCGCGCGCCCTGCGGCGCGATGGGGCGTCGTGGCCCGGGAATCGAAAGGCATAGTTCGGTCATGCGCCCACAGAGGGGCGCGGCTCCTGGGGTCGGGCCCGGGAATCGGACGTGTGGGGGCGGGTAACCGCAAAGGAGCCGTGCCCCTCCGTGGGCACTTGATGCGCAACGGCATTTCCCTCCCGGGTACAAGGTACCCGGCCGCGGGAGCCGCGCGCGGAGCGAGCGCGGCGGCACCGGGCGAGGGCGATCGGTTCGTCCGCACGGCCGGGCGCTGCTGCGCGCGCCCTTCGCCGCCCGGGACGCGGGTGCCCGGGAATCGGATGCGCAACGGTCTTGCCCTCCCGGGCACAAGGTACCCGGCCGCCGGAGCCGCGCGCGGAACAAGCGCGGCGGCACCCGGCGAGGGCGATCGTTTCGTCCTCTCGGCCGGGCGCTGCTGCGCGCGCCCTCCGCCGCCCGGGACGCGGGTACCCAAGATTGGGATGCGCGTGTCGGTCATGCGCCCACAGAGGGGCGCGGCTCCTGGGGTCTGCCCCGGGAACCGGACGTGTGGGCCGGGTAACCGCAAAGGAGCCGTGCCCCTCCGTGGGCACTTGATGCGCAACGGCATTTC
>JBLNCO010000436.1:0-3906 GCA_050260715.1 Hyphomicrobiales bacterium
TTCCCGGCTTAGCGCGCTGGCGCCACCACCCGGCCGTCGCTCATTTCGATGACCGACGTGGCCCGGGCGGCGATCGCGCCGTCATGGGTCGCGACAACCACCGTCCGGCCTTCGGTCGCGAGCCCGCGCAGAAGGTCGATGATCAGCCGGCCGGTCCGCGAATCGAGGTTCGCGGTGGGTTCGTCGGCGACGATGATCGGCGGGTCGTTCGCGAGCGCCCGGGCGATGGCGACCCGCTGCTGTTCGCCACCCGAAAGCCGCGACGGCCGCCGGAGGTGCCGGTCGCTGTTGAGCCCCACGCGGCGCAGGAGCTCGGCCGCTCGCTGCTGCCGGTCGCTCTTGCGATGCAGGACACCGCTGTACTCCAACGGCAGCATCACGTTCTCCAGCGCCGTGAGGTAGGGCACCAGGTTGAACTGCTGGAACACGAAGCCCACCTTCGACCGCCGGTAGCGCACCCCCGCCCTGGCCGACATCCGCGAAATGTCGACGCCGTCGACCACCAGGCGGCCGCTATCGGGCTGCTCCAGGCCGCCGATGAGGTTGAGGAACGTGCTCTTGCCGCAGCCGCTCGGCCCGCGGACCACCACCATCGCCTGTCGCACGAGCGTGGCGCTCACGCCGTCCACCGCCTTCACCGTGTGGGAACCGGAACGGAAGTGCTTGACCAGGTCTTCGGCGACGACCGACGCATCGGCCGCCTGCCCGGACGGGTTCGCCAGCAAAAGTTCAGGGATACTCATGGAAACGCTCCTATTCGTAGCGAAGGACTTCGGCGGGGCGGACGCGGCTCGAGTACCAGGCCGGGATGGCCGCGGCCACGACCGCCAGCGCGACCCCCAGCCCAAGCGCGTAGCCCAACGTCTTGAGCGAGACGGCGGCATCGATCGATTCGAGTGCGGTGCTGTCGTCCTCGGCCCCCGCGCCGGGCATCACCGACTGCGCATCGCCGAACTGGATGCCCCGGCTGACGATCGCGCCACCCGGCCGCGACGCGAACGGCCCGCTGGCTTCCGCCGCCGGCGGCGGGTCCGAAACGAGGCCGTCGGCGACCGTACCTGCAATCGGCGCCGCGATAGCCGTGCCCAGCAGCGCCGCGCCGATGCTCAGGAACGCCGCCTCCGACCCGAGCTGCATGGTGACCTGGCGCGTCGAGGCGCCGATCGCCTTGAGGATGCCGATCTCCCGGATGCGCTGTCGAACCACCAACGCCACCGAAAACAGGATTACGCAGGCCGCGACGATGAGCGCCGCCACCAGGGCCACGCCGCTGCTGCTCTTCGCGTCGCTCAGGGGCCCGGCCACGCGGTCGAACTCGGCGATGTCGCTCACGATCGTGCCGCGGTCGTCGATGATCTCCGCGATCTGGTCCTGCACCTTCTGCACGAGCCCCGGCTTCGCCACCTCGACCGAGAGCGCCGTGATGTCGCCCCCGAGGTCGAACAGCCGCTGTACGGTATCGAAGGGCATGAGCATCGCGTTCGTCGCCAGGGCCTGCGCGGAGTCGAAGATGCCCACCACCTCCACCTCTTCGCCCTCGATCTCGAACGTGTCGCCGACCTCCAGGCCGTTCTTCTCCGCCAGCGCCTTCCCGATGATGGCGACGTTCGCGTCCGCGTCATCCGGGCCGAGCGCACGGCCGGAGGTGAGATGCCCGTCGGAGGCGAAATTCGTGTTCAGCGACGACGAATCGGTGCCAACCACCGCCACCGGCAGCTGCGGGTCCTTTTCTTCAGCATCGCCGTTGTTGATGTGGACCGTCGCCCCGATGTCGGACGCACGCAGCCCGCTTTCAAGGTCGGTGTCGACGTCCATCAACGTCTCGCGAGCGGTACGAACGACGCTGACCACGCCATCGATGGCGGCGATTTGCTCAGCATCGGCGGTGGTCAGGGGGTCGAGCTCCGGCCGCACCGGCCCACCCGGCTGCGCATCGGTCGTGCCGCCCCCACCGGCCGGGGGCGCGGCGAGGAACTGCGCCGCGGGCTGGACGGTGATGGTGGTGCCAATTTCGGACTCGACGTCGTCGATGCGCTCGGCGAACGCGCCGTTCACGGTGAGCATCACGAGCGCCAGGCCCATGCTCGCTCCAAGGAGCACGAAGACAAGGGTGCTGCGGAGGGGCGCGCGGATCACGCCCCTCCATCCGCGAAGGAGCGTGCTCATCGCGCGGCCCCTCTCGCAAGAGTTCGAACAAACGTCATAGCGGGCCTCCTTTCCTGTCCGTCAGGATGCGAAGGCGCCGCCCACCAATGGTTTCGAAAGTGCAACGAACCCGGGCGGGGTGAAGCCCCGGGCAAGCGGCCGGGTAGTCGGCGGGCTTGCCGGCGGGGGCGGGGCGCAGGACCACTCGACGCAAGGTGGCCACGCGCGGAACCCCCGCGGGGACATGAGGACAGGGTGGCCAAACGCCGGGCGCGTCCCGGCTAACGACGGTCACGCGGCGGCCCACAACTCCGCGAGCCCTTCCGCCTGCTCCAGCACCATTCGCGTGGCCCGTTCCTGCCTGTCCGGCGGGTAGCCGTGCTTCCGGAGGATGCGCTTCACCAGCACCCGGAGATGCGCCCGGACATCCTGCGAGTGCGGGCCCCGGAACGCCCGACCGTTCCCTTTTCCCCAAGGAGCCGTCGCTAGTTCACCACTGGACGAACATGGGCATCACGAAAATCCCCGGTGTACCCCTCGGGGATCAGGCCGCTCATCTCCGCCTCGTCCGTCCGGGCCGTGATCGTCAGCTGCAGGGCCTCGGCCACGAGGTCGACCTCGGCCGGCCCTAGCGACAGCAGCCATGCCCGCACAACCTCGCACGCCTGGTCGAGGGTGGCGCGTTCGGGCAGAGGCGTATCGGCCGGCGGGGCCGACGCCGTGGCAGCCCGCAGCCGCTCTTGCTCTGCACGGATCGCCGCTGACTCCCGGGCCACGTACTCCTCGTCGACCTCGCCGATCTGGAACAGGCGCAAGATGCGCTCGCGCTGCTTCGCCAGCGTGTCCAGGCGCTGCTGGACCGACGTGTCGTCCCTGTCTGACGCGGGCGCTGCGGTCTGCTTCTGAAGCTGCGCGTAAACTACCTCGGGGCGCGACAGAAGCGAGGCGGCCTCTTCAAGGATGGTTGCCTCGACGGCGTCGCCACGGACATACCGTGACTCGCAGCGATCGTGGCGCGGCCCCGAGAACGCGCGTCTGCAACGGTAGTACCGGAACCGGCCCTTTAGGGTCTGGCCGACCATGGAGGAGCCGCATTCGAGGCACTTAAGCCGACCGCGGAGCGGGTACTCGCCGCTGTTCTTGCCTTGGCGCAGCCGCTCGGGGTCGGCGAACCGAGCCTGCGCCGCCGCGAACAGCTCGGGCGTGATGATTGCCGGCGTCGCGTTCGGCACCGATCCACTCGTCGGCATCGCGGACCGCTATGCGGCGCCGGCGCCTACCGCTCCTCGGATCGCGGATCGCGATCGCCTTCGTCTGCCGGTAGACCGTCCGCCCGGTACGTCTCGCGATGGAGCATGTGAAAAACCGTCGGCGGTGCCCAGAGTTTTCCCTGTAGCGTCGGGATCCCGTCGGCATTGAGCTCGTTCACGATGCCCACGATCGAGCCGCCCGCCACCAACCGTTCGAACACCCGCCGGACGACGGCCGCCTGAACGAGGTCGATCTCCCGCCGCCCCGTCGTACGGTTGTAGCGGTAGCCGTAGATTCCCTTGCCCGTGGCCTGCGGGATCTTGCCCGCCCGGGCGCGCTCGGCCTTGCCGCGCATCGTCCGCTCGTCGATCTTCTCCCGCTCGACCTCGGCCGTGAACGCCCGGGCGGCGAGGATGAAGCGGCCGATGGCCGTGTCCTCGAAGCGCTCCGTCACGAACTCGAACTTCACGCCCCAGCCCTCGGCCTCGTCGAAGAGGACGCCGATGTGGT